>SOIV01000231.1 GCA_004377005.1 Candidatus Aminicenantota bacterium
CGCATAGACTCTTCATCATCAACAACAAGAATAAAAGGGGTTTTTTCTAACATATCCCTTTCCTATTTAATACTAAAGAATTCCTCTTGATGTATTTGCTTTCCTTACTTCATCTCTTCAAGAGCTTTTCAATGCGAGCGGTGAGATCGCCGGGCTTAACGGGTTTATCCATGTAGTCATCAGGGCCAACCATTCCTTGTTCTTGTGCATTGAACTGAAATCTTGAACCTGTCATCTCTTTCACAGCAGAAACAAAAATAATCGGTGTGTCCTTGAACTCCTTGTATTCCTTTGAGGTTTTGATTGCGTTACATAGAGAAAATCCGTCAAAGAGACTATCCATCATGATGTCGAGAAGAATGAGATCAGGTTTTTCCGAGAAGATTTTTTCCTTCCCTTCCCCAGGATTTGAAGCAGCCACAACATCGTAAAGGGCTGATTCTAAAATAGGAGTCACAGCGTCTATGAAATCCGGATCATCATCGATGACTAAAATCTTCGCCTTATATTTTTCCATTTTTTCCTCCTTTATTTACTAAAGGCATTAGTGACCGCCAATTTTAATTCTTCTTTGTCAAAAGATTTTATGAAGTAAAAAAAGATGTCTTGTTCCCTGACCTTGGCTTCCAGGCTTTTCGTGTTTCTCTTTGCCGTCATGATGATCTTTATTTCAGGGTCGATACTTTTTAAGATAGACACAGCTTCATACCCTTTCATTTCGGGCAGCTCAACATCCATGATTAAGCAGCTAAAACAACCTTCAGATATTTTCTTCACAGCATCTGCAAGCCCTCTTCCAGTTTCAACATAAAAATTTTCGCTTTTTAAAAAAGAAGCCATAACTGTTTTTTCTGGAATATTAGGGTCAATGATAAGAATTCCTTTTTTTTCTGTATCGATCATTTTCAACTATCTTACACTTAATTTATTGCAACTAATGTGCCAATCAGCCTTTTGAAAATAATGTGAAAGCAAAAATTTAACTTACTTATATTAAATAAATTAGGCAAAACGTTAAAAGGACGAATTAATTCGGTGAGGATATTGATAAACTAAGGTGGGGAAATATTCCCTAGTTTTGTTGAACAGATGTGCACGCATTTTCAGTGACTCAGTGACACCGTAACTCATCACTCATAATTCATCACTATCTTTTCAGTTTTTTATCTCCTTGAGTACCTTTAGAATTGCTTGGCGTACTGGCCGGCTGATTTTTGTCCCTTCCTCGATCGATTCTGGTTGAATGCCAAGCATATAAGCATTCTTTAAATGCTTATACCTCATCTGCATGGAGATAAAAGGTAAAATTTTGTGACTTAACCTCGTTTTGTCTATGACGTAGTTTAGAGGCAGGAGAGTCACTTTGCCAGGGGCTTCTTTGAAATCAACGGCATCAAAGAGGATAAGAGGCCGGAGGTCCTTATATTCCCAAAGAATTCTGTGCTTTTCTAATTCTGACTCAAGATAGACATCACACACTCCCAGCTTTTTGAGTTCTAGTGCTAATTCGACACCTGCTCCATCATCAGAACGATTTCTATTCCCAACTCCTACAAACATTGGTGGGGCTTTCTCCTTGATCGCGGCTAATTTAGCTTTCCAGTCTTCTGCAGGGGCTTTTTTAACCTCAGCCATATGGGCAGAACAACTGATGCAGGGATCATAAGCCCGAACGACCAAATCCATTCTATCCTTAATTTTGTCCTCATCACCCGCTTCAAGGAGTTTCTGGGCAGCAATATAACAATACCTTTCAATATCTTCTGCATTTTGAGCAGTAGGCGTAATAAGGTCGGTGTAAGAGACAAGTCCGTCCGATATTTCATAAGAGTGGATAAGAAGCCCGCGTGGAGCTTCGACAATTCCTGTCCCCTTACCTTCCTTTTTAGTATATTCTGCGATTGGTGAACTAGAGAGTCTGAGCATTTTATCCACACTTTTGGGTATTCTTTCGAAAGCATAGAGAATTTCTAAAGCTTGAGCCGCATTGTTAAAAAGAGGATTTCTCCTCCAGCGAGGATTAAAATATTTTTTATACATCTTTCCAGCTTGACCTTTTAGCTTCTCACCCAGGTTATTGACTCTGGCTAAAGCACCAACTGAATAAGGTTTTTCTCTATAGCGGCTGTGCTTTGCATACGAATGAGAGACCACAAATTCGTTTGTCAGACTTTTGTAATCATCTTTATTTATTATTTCTCCTGTAGAAAGCATAATTTCATCTCCGACAAGACCGTATTTATTCTGGTCCGGATGACAGCAGGCATAAACAGTATCCTCCTCAGGACAATCGGGATAATCGAGCTCACAGAAGAGGCTCACTGTTTTTAAAATAAAAGGCATGAATTGGATCGCTCTGCTCCTTATCCAGATCAGTTCTTCCCTTGTTGGAAATTTGCCAAATCCCCCAATAACCGGATTTTCTCCGTGGATATAACGACCACTTGCTGTTTTCATGATGTGGTTGCCAAACTCCTTCATTTCAAGTGCGACCTTAACTTCAAGCTCGAATTTGGAAGCCATAGCAATGGCACTCGGAAATCCGACATAATCAGGAAGAGTAAGGTAATATATGTGAAGAGAATGACTTTCTATCATTTCACCCAGATGCATGAGGTCTCTAAGGAGAGAAACCTTGGTGGAAACTTTTATGGACAGAGCATTTTCCATGGCGCGGAGGGCTGCGTATTTGTGGGAAATGGTGCAAATCGCGCAGATTCTGGGCACAATATTGACAACTTCCTCAGGAGTTTTGCCTACGGTTAACCTTTCGACAAGGCGAGGCCCTTCGTATATTGAAAATTTCACATCTGTCACGACTTTACCGTCAATGGTAGCGGAAATTCCTCCGCTTCCCTCTACCCTGGCCAGATGGTCAACCGATATTTTTTTCATCTCTTCTCTCCTTTGAGCTCACCTAAAAAATCGGCAATTCCTGTGCCACTGAAATTGGCCATTTTCTTCTTGATAAAATCAGAATCAAATCCTTTCTCTCGTAAGAGTTGAAATTCAGAAGTGAGGTTAGCATTCTCCACCGGGCCCCAACAGCCAACACAAGGAAGGTTATGGTTGATACAGATTGAACCGCATCCTGCACGAGTTACGGGTCCTAAACAAAGAATGTCTTTATTAAGAAGGCAGTCGTTCTCGTTCCATTTGCATTCGACACAGACAGGAAACCGGTAGAGCTCGGGAGGATTCCCTCTCAGGATTCGGTTGAAAGTTGATAAAAACTGTTCTTTGTCGATGGGGCAGCCAGGTAGATAATAATCGACTTTAATGTAGGCATCGATGGGCTTTGATTGGAGAGGTTTGGTATGGGTCATCTTGTTGTCCCCATAGACTTTTTTAAAGTTCTTTTCCCAATCTTTTTTATCCAGGAAGGCTGCCTGAATTCCCCCAAAACAGGCACAAATACCGATAGCGACCACTGTTTTTGCTCTTTTTCTAATGTCCAAGAGTTCCTTTTTTTCTCTTTCTGTTGAAACAGAGCCTTCCACAAAGGCAACATCCAGTTCTCCATCGATATTGTCACTTTTGGCCATCAGAAAGGACTGAATATCGGCTGCTTTGAATATATCAACAAGCTCTTTTTCACAATCAAGGATAAGGAGGGCATCACCCGCACAGCCTGTCAATTCGTATATGCCTATTTTCAATTTATCTTTTATTTTTTTCTCCATCTTTTTCTCCTTAAATGAGTTCCCTCATGTGGATAACATCCCAGTAAGTGAATACAGGTCCATCCAGACAGGTATAGATATAATCAATAGCACAGTGACCACATTTCCCAACCCCGCATTTCATCCTTCTCTCCAGTGTCATCAAAATTTGGTCCTTTGGAATGTTTAATTTGACAAGCTCTTTGATAACAAATTTATACATGATAGGAGGGCCACAGACGAGTGCGTAGGTATTTACTGGATCGATCTCTTTGAGTAATGAGAACAGAGTAGTCACAACCCCGATGTTTTCTGTCCAGGTTCCCGTATCGTCCTCATCAACAACCAAATGGCATTCGAGATCTTCCCTTTGTTTTAGGGCAAAAAACTCTTCGCGGAAGATCATTTCAGCAGGTTTTTTTGCCCCATGAAGCAGGGAAATCCTCCGAAATTGGTCGCGGTTATCAAGACTATAGAGCAAAACAGACCGAAGAGGAGCTGCGCCAAGCCCCCCCACCACGATAATGATATCCTTATCTTTCATTTTTTCTACCGGGACGCCGTTACCATAGGGTCCCCTGAATCCGATCAAATCATTTTCTTTCATCCGGAAAAGGGCGTTAGTAACGGCTCCTGCTTTTCGGATGCAAAATTCCAACAATCCTGGACGCGACGGCGTGGACGATATGGAGAAGGGAGCCTCACCTGCACCTACAACAGAAATCATGGCAAACTGGCCCGGACGATAATTAAATGAGTGGGCTTTTTCCATATCCACAATCCGAACCTGAAAAAACTTGACGTCTTCTGTGAGATAATATGTGCGGACAATCCTTGCGGGCTCAGGGAGAAAAGGATTGTCGTGAGTTAAATGTTTATTTTCTCCGTTCATTTTGTCACCTCCATGTTGAGTCTAACCCAGAAGGCATCCTCTTCTTCTCCAAGGAGAGCTTTTCCCACTGTCCGGACGTTGATATCTACCGGACAAGTGGCAATACAGCGACCGCATCCCACACAGCTTGGTTTTCCGTATTTGGAGATATATGCCTGTAATTTGTGCGTGTACCAGAGCTTCAGCCTGTCTGATCTTTTTTTCCTGAAGTTCTCTCCTCCGGCTACTTCTGAATATTCCTCAAGCGTGCAGGCATCCCAGTGGCGGATCATTTTTCCGTCTTTTCCTCCCAAGAACTGTTTATCCATAATGTTATAACAATTGCAGGTCGGACAGACATTGGTGCAGGAACCACAGGCTAAGCAGGAATTACCTAATTTCTCCCAGAGGGGATCCATGTATTTGAGCTCGATCAGGTCAGGCAAAACAGTGAAATTTATACTCCACTTGTAAGCTTTATCTCTCTCAGTATGCCAGTTTATATAGGTCTGGATGTCTTTGTCTGTTAAGTTTTCATCAAAGAGCTCTGGCTTGAGGCGAATAAGATCATCTCCCTGGCTTGAGCCGATCCAGACGAGAAAGAAATCTTTGAGATCGGTAAAGAAAAGATCGAAGCCTTCTTCGATGATATGGGTGTTGGTAGATTTGGCAAAACAATATTCATCAGGCCAGCAAGAGAGCCCCAGAATCAGAGTATTCTTTCTGGCTTCAAGGTAGTAAGGATCAAGGTAGGCTTGCTTGAATAAATTATCCAGGATAAGCAATCCATGGATATCGCAGGGATGGATACCAAAAAGGATTCTTTTTTTGATGTGGGATAAGTCTTCTTTGTAGCCTTTTTCAGAAATATTGAACATGCTAAAGGTAGGTGGGAGAAAAATTTTCCGAGGTGGAAGGATTGTTCTTGTAGTGTTCAATTCGACCTTCGAAAAATCATCGACAACTTTAAAAACGTGCTTGTCTCCTTTCTGTACAGGTGCCCAAAGATCAGCCTCCACGGAAATAATTTCCAAGAAGGGAGACAAATTATCCTTTTTTAATTTGATTATCCTCATTTTCGTTTCCTCTTTTATTTTTTAAATATTTTCTTTTGTTCAATAACATTGAGGCAGTATTAAGAAGTTTCATCTGTAAAAGTATAATAAGCAAAAAACATGCCTTTTTTAGGACAAAGAGCGAAAATTATTATACTGATATAAGTTATTGAATCAGAAAGAAAACGAATAGGCTTGATCCAAAAAGTACGGTTTAAATAGAAAAAGGGGGAACAAGACTGGGGCATTTTTCCCCAACAACTGTGGAATTTTTCTACTGTTTCTGGCAAGTGTCAAACTCTAATCTTCTCATTTGCATATAATTACAACAAGAAATAATCTGGCATATATTTTGCTCTTTATTGATGAAGAAGATGCTTCATAAAAGTATTTATGGGGAAGTGCAAAATGGTAGTCTTATTAGTTCTTATTACATTTTTTATTTTTATTTTAGTGGGTCTCATTATCCAGAAAGCAAAACATTAACAAGAAGAAAAGCAACTTGACTCAAACAAACTACAATTAAGAGTTTATAAACCCTTTTGGAAATTAGTTTATGCTAGAGAATTTATTTTCGCAAAAGGACTGTTTTTCTCTAATGACATATCATGAGTAGGATCCTGCCTCAAGGAGAAGTAAAAATTGGCATAGATGATTTTCCGATTACGCTTCTGGGAAAAATAAATGAAATCAAGCTTCATAACCCTGGAGAACGAGTAAACAAAAAAGGGGAAATGTGCGTGATTCAACAAGGATGAGCAATACAAAATACAAATAGATGTAAATTGTGTACTGCTTAGAGTTTGAGATTGAAATGTTATCTTTTTTAAAGGTTGTACTTTTTGATTTTTGCCCAGAGGGTTTTACGATCAATGCCTAAAATTCCAGCTGTTTTGCTTTTATTTCCGGATTGAGCTTGAAAGACAGCTTTAATATACTCCTTTTCTATTTCTTCTAATGTTCTAAACTTGCCTCCAGTCGGATTCCACAATTCGGAGCTAACACTTATTCCGTGATACACCAGGTCTTCCATTTCTATTTCCTTGCCTTTTGAAAGCACCACTGCCCTCTCTATAGTATTTTCTAGTTCTCTTATGTTTCCAGGCCAATGATATTCCATCATCGCTTTTTTAACTGGAGGAGATATGGAGATAATGCTTCTTTTAACCCTCTTGTTGTATTTTTGTAAAAAATGTGCAACGAGGAGAGGAATATCCTGCTTTCTTTCCCTTAAGGGAGGAAGATGGATGGGGACCACACTCAAACGGTAGAAGAGGTCTTCTCTAAATTTTCCTTCCCTGACAGAATCTGCCAGATTTTCGTTTGTGGCTGCAAGAATACGAATATCTATTTTTATAGGCTTCGAGCTTCCGATTCGAGTAACCTCTCGTTCCTGGATGACTCTTAAGAGATTAGCCTGGATGTTGAGACTAACATTGCTGATTTCATCGAAGAAGATAGTTCCTCCGTTGGCCACTTCAAAACGGCCGTGCTTTGTCTCATAAGCTCCTGTGAATGATCCTTTTACATGGCCAAATAGTTCGCTTTCAAAGAGAGTTTCCACTAGTGCCCCGCAATCGACGGCGACAAAGGGACCGTTGCGCCTTAGGCTATGATTGTGTAGTTCGCGGGCAATAAGTTCTTTTCCTGTTCCGCTTTCCCCGGTTATAAGAACTGTGCTTTCGGTGGGGCTTACGCGCCTAACAACGCTTAAAACTTTCTCCATGGCCTTGCTTTTCCCGACAACCATATCAAATTCACTTTTTGCTTCTAGTTCTTTACGGAGATAAATATTTTCAAGGAGAATTTTTCGGCTTCCTAAAGCTTTTTTTGTAATAACACGCAGCCCCTCGGGACTAAACGGCTTGGCCAAATAGTCAAAGGCCCCTCGCTTCATAGCTTCAACCGCTGATTCTACAGAGGCGTAACCGGTTATGATTATGACCGGCGTTTCAGGTGTTTCTTCTTTAATCTTGATTAAAATCTCCATTCCATTTAGGCCGGGCAATTTCAAATCGAGGAGGACAACATGGAAGAATTCTTTCTTGAAAAACTTTAGACCTTCCCTTCCATCCTTGGCCCCCTTGACTGTATATCCTTCTTTTTTAAGGACTTGACTGCAAGAATCTAAGATGGCTTCCTCGTCATCGATGATTAGAATATTGGCTTTTTCATTCATGTTCTCGTTCCTCCGTGAGAGGAAGCTTTACGGTAAAGGTGGAACCCTTTCCAAGTTCACTCTTGACTTCAATTGTTCCGTGATGTTTTTGAATGATGCTGTAACTTATGGCTAGTCCTAAGCCAGTGCCCTTTCCGACTTCTTTAGTTGTAAAGAAAGGCTCAAAAAGTCTTTTTTTGTCTTCTTCCATTATGCCATGACCTGTATCTGAAAATTTAACCTCTATACACGTTCCATCCCTACTCAGAGATGTGCTGAGGGCGAGGATTCCATTTCCTTCCATGGCTTCTGCGGCATTGATGATAACATTCATGAACACTTGTTGAAGCTGAGCACTGTCTGCTACGATTTTGGGCAGGTCAGATGTGTATGTTTTTTTTATTTTTATATTTTGAAAAAGGGCTTGGCGCTCCATGATAGAAAGCGATTTTTCTGCGATATCATTGATACTGATGAGGGACATTTCTGGTTCTTTGGGACGGGCAAACTCGAGGAGTCCTTTGACAATGTCCTTACACCGTGAAGTTTCTTTGACTATCTTTTTTAGGTTTTCATAATGAGGATTATTTTTATCTATATCTTCGAGCAGAAGATGGCTGTAGATGAGGATACCTCCTAAAGGGTTGTTGATTTCGTGAGCAACGCCTGCCGCTAATTTTCCAAGAGAAGCCAATTTTTCAGATTGAATGAGATGCGCTTGCATTTCTGTCAATTCTTTCGTTCGTTCTTCGACTTTCTTCTCCAGAGTTTTCCCCCATTCAATGAGTTTTTCATTAGCAGCTTCCAAGTCCGCTGTCATCTGGTTAAAAGAATCAGCTAAGTAACCAATTTCATCCTTTGAACTCACTTCAACCTTATGGGTCAAATCTCCCGCAGATATTTTTTGAGTGGCAACCACCATTTTCTGGAGAGGATTGATAATCCTGGTTGTAGAAAAATAGAGTATAACCAACAGCAAGACAACACAGAGGGAGGCTATTATGATGAAGGTGCGCATGACCCTGTTAGTTATATCTAAATAAGGTTTTTCAAGCATGCCGACATAGAGGATACCGATAATTTTGTTATTTATGTTTATTATGGGTTCATAGGCTGTTATGTACCAGAGGTTGACCACAAATGCCCTGTCAATCCAGGGGTTGCCTTCGATGAGCACGGCATTGTTAACTTCTTTTGAAACCCGTGTGCCTATGGCTCTTTCCCCCTTTTCATTGGGCACGTTGGTGGAAATCCTGAGGTCGTGCTGAAAAATTGTCGCGGTTCCTTTATCACGGCCCTTATATTTCTCTCCTTTATAGACAGTTTCTTTCACCCTATCAACAATTTCATAATTACGGTTGAGTAGTATTCCTCCATAGAGGGTACCAAGATGATTGCCTCTTTCGTCTACGATAGAAGAGGCTGCTTTCAACATCATTCCGTTTGTCTCTTTGTTTTCAGGTCTTGGAGCTGCTTTGGGAGTGTCGATAAATTCCATGTAAGCCTGATCTGCCAGATCTTTTCCTTCTTTAATGAGTTCTTCTCGAGGAACAATCTGAGGATAGGCTAAAACACCTTTTTTTGGGACCAATTTTATTATTTCATCTTGAGACTGATCATCGCCGATAACACCGGGGTTCCTGGTTCTAACAATCACAATTCCTGTGGAATCTGTAAGGGTCAATACGTCCAATCCATATTCTTCTCTTACTCGGCTGAGATACCTGAAGAGAATATCTTTATTATTGTTTTTTGTAGCCTCCTTAATACTTTCTCTTTCGGCAGTCAATCTGACAATTTCTTTTACATAGTTTAGCTTTTCGTTGAAAACCATCCAGGCGGCAGCCAGATCATGCTTAACTTTAGCTTGAGCTTGATCGATGAGGGTGTTTTTAATTAGCTTCGACCCAAAACTTAAAGACAATAATCCTCCGATAATTATGACAATAAGAAACATAAGGATAATCTTTGTTCTTAAAGAGAAAGGTCGCAGTCTCATGCTTAATTTTGAGGAAGTTCTATGTTTAAAATTAAGTATACTATAAAGAAAAAAAACTGTTCAACCTAAAATATATGTGTCTCAAATTTGAAGGGTAGTTAGTTTTTTCTGCTTTCTTCCTGTTACTCGATAAAGCTGTTGGCACAGTGATACTTATTTCCTCCTTTTAGAAATATGAAAATTTCTCTTGACAAGAAGTAAGGCATGACTTATATTGTTAATGAAAATGATTTTCATTTCCATTAAGAAAGGTTGTTATGCACGGTCCCCATAAATGGCGGCACAGATTCCGAGCGCATGTCTCTCGATGGACTGTTCCTCGGGAAGTCATCCTTGATCTTTTAAGCCGGACATCAAAACACATAAGTGCCAAGGAAATCTACGCTTCTCTTTATAGAATGTACCCAGGCATTGGATTAACAACGGTCTACCGCACGTTAGATTTATTAGTCCGAATGGGGCTCATCAATAAGCGTACATTTGGTGATGGACCGAGCAGGTACGAGTTTAAATCTGAAAAAAAGAACGAACACCACCATCACTTCCTATGTACAAAGTGTGGGAGAATTATCGATTACAGTGACTTCATAGATGAAGAGTTAGAATTAGTGAAAAAAACAGAAGAAACATTAGCTAAAAAACATAACTTCAAGGTCCTGGATCACAATATTGAGTTCTATGGACTGTGTGAGAAATGCCAATAAATCAATTATTAAAGAAAGGAGGTGAACAAGATGCCAAGAGGAGATAGAACAGGTCCTTGGGGCCAAGGCCCCATGACGGGACGAGGTATGGGTTACTGTGCAGGATTTTCCGGTCCGGGTTTTATGTCTCCAGGTCCAGGCCTTGGCTTTGGCCGTGGAGCGTTCGGAAGAGGTTTTGGTAGAGGACTAGGATTTGGAAGAGGCCGTGGATGGAGAAGAGCGGGATTTGGTGGTTTCGGGGGATATTCCTATCCTCCAGTGATGCCCTACGGAAATCCCTACGGGATGCCATACGGATATCCTTTTCCCCCAGGCTATGGCTATCCTTATGAAATGGATTATGCACCAGAGTATCCTGCAAAAAGCCCAACCCCCGGAGCTCGACAGAAAAAATAGAAAAACGATATAACCTTGCGAAAGGAGGTGAAGAAAATGCCTTTTGGAATGGGACCAGCAGGATGGTATGCCTGGCCTCACATGTTCCATTGGATGAAATTCTGTTATCCGTGGCACACAGCACCTTATTGGTCACCTTTTCAACCCCTCACAAAAAAAGAGGAAGAATCATTCCTCAAAGACCAGGCGAATATGCTGGAAGAACAGCTCGCCCAAATTAAAAAAAGATTGGAAGAGCTAAAAAAACAAGGTAAGGAGGAAAAATGAGAAACAGACACAGATGGATGTACCAGCTAACAGGTCTGCCCGGATGGATGCGGTTCGGATTTTCTCCCGGCTGGATAGGGAGAAGCCCGACGGGATTAGGCCCAGCTGCCCAATACCTGATGCACGGCACCTGGCCAACCCCTCAGATGGATTATGCCTGGCAGCAGGGACAGGTTCCTTTCTCGCCCACGCCAGGCTTTCCAAGACCTGGATTTCCTACTCCGTATGATCCCTGGGGAGCTGCGGAATTTACTCCAGAAGAAGAGCTTAACTTCCTCAAAGCAGATGCTGAGCAGCTGGAAGATGAACTTACTGCTATAGAGGAAAGAATCAAAGAACTAGAAGGAGAAAAAAAATGAAAATTGCAGTTACTGCTTCAACTCGAGAGCTTTCAAGCCCCGTTGACCCAAGGTTTGGAAGATGTGCCTATTTTTTATTCGTCGATTCAGAAACCATGCAGTTTGAAGCTGTGGAAAATACCAATGTCGCCGCTGCAAGCGGAGCCGGCATCCAGTCCGCTCAGCTTATTGCCAACCAAGGAGCAAATGTCTTGCTTACAGGAAGCTGCGGACCTAACGCCTTCCAGACACTCCAAGCCGCAGGAGTAGAGGTCATCGTCGGCGTCACAGGAACCATTCAAGAAGCCGTCCAACAATATAAAACAGGAAAACTTCAGCCCACAGCTCAGCCTAATGTTCCTTCCCATTTCGGCATGGGAACTGGTGGAGGCTCACCCGCGGGACCTGGCTTCGGGATGGGAGGAGGAATGGGTGGCGGTATGGGAAGAGGAATGGGTGGCGGTATGGGAAGAGGAATGGGTAGAGGCATGGGCGGCGGTATGGGACCCGGAATGGGATATGGCTTTCCACCTCAAGCTCCAGGAATGCCCCCCTCAAGCCCAAACATTCCCCCGGGATCTCCCAAAGAAGAGCTTCAGTATTTAAAGCAACAAGCAGAAATGCTCCGTCAGCAAACTGAGAATATTTCGAAAAGAATTAAAGAATTGGAGAAAAAAAGCAAATAACATCGGAATAAACCAAAGGAGTTAAAGATGAAGATTGCAATTTCCACAGATCAAGGACATGTTTCAGCTCATTTTGGTCGCTGCCTGTCCTACACGATCGTTGAGATTAAAGAAGGAAAGGTATTAAGCAAAGAAGAAATTCCTAATCCAGGTCACCAACCCGGGTTTCTCCCTCAGTACCTTTCTGAAAAGGGAGTAAACTGCATCATAGCCGGCGGGATGGGACCCCGGGCACAAGACTTGTTTGCTCAGAAAAATATCGAGGCTGTCATTGGCGTTCAAGGAGCAGTTGATAAAGTTATCGAAAAATTCATAAACCAGGAGCTCGAAGTTGGCGATGATTTATGCGGACACAAACATGGACCGGAAGAGCATCCTCCGTTTGATTCCCCTGCTGAACACTTTCCTCAATCAAAAGGAAACAAAATCTGTATCACATCAAAAGGAAAAGATCTTGAGACAGAAGTAGATCCAAGCTTTGGCAGAGCTAAATATTTTTTAATCGTGGACCCTGAGACTATGAATTTTGAAGTTGTTAACAACCCAAACATCGAAGCTGTACAGGGGGCGGGAATACAAAGTGCCCAGCTTATCTCAAACAAAAATATAGGAACCGTATTAACAGGAAGCTGCGGTCCCAATGCCCATAGGATTCTTCAATCTTCAGGAATTAAAGTGATAACAGGTGCAAACGGTAAGGTGAAGGATGTGCTGGCAAAGTACAAACCTGAGGTAAAATAATGCCGGCCAAAGAAAGGGAAGAAGACATAAAGGTTTCAAAGACTCTATCTAAAATCAAAAACAGGCTCCTCGTCTTCAGCGGAAAAGGCGGAGTGGGAAAAAGCACAGTGGCGGCTAATCTTTCTCTTGCTTTTTCCATGCGCGGCTTAACTGTGGGGCTCTTAGATGTGGATATACACGGCCCCAATTTAGCCAAAATTCTGGGAGTAGAAGGTAAAAGAATGGATGTTTCTCCAGAAGGAATAAAAGCTGTCGATGTCAATGATAATCTCAAATTAGTTTCCATGTCCTTCCTCTTGCAAGACCCCAACCTGCCTGTTATCTGGCGTGGACCGCTGAAGATGAAGGCCATCCAACAGTTCTTAGGGGATGTAGATTGGGGAGAACTTGATTGGCTTGTTATCGACTCACCTCCGGGCACAGGCGATGAACCCCTCTCCGTTGCCCAACTTATCCCCGCCTCAGGGGCGATTATTGTGACTACACCTCAAGAACTTTCTCTTATGGATTCCAGAAAGGCGGTGGCTTTTGCCAAAAGCCTTAATCTGAAAATACTGGGGATAATTGAAAACATGAGCGGTATGACCTGTCCCCACTGCGGAAAAGATATTGACCTTTTTAAAAAAGGCGGAGGCGAAAAAGTGGCCCTTGAATTGGGAGTTCCCTTTTTAGGAAAAATTCCTATCGATCCCCAAATTGTTATCTCTACAGACGAGGGAAAGCCTTTTATTGGCACCCAGCCTGATTCTGAAGCAAGTAAAGCTTTAATGAAAATAGTCAAAAGCATTACGGAAACAAAAGCTCATTAAAGGGCTTTTGCCATAAACTTTGATAAAGTTTCATCTTTAAAAAGGAGGTGAAGAGCATGCCAAGAGGAGACGGCACTGGTCCTCACGGATTAGGTCCGGGAACAGGTCAGGGAAAAAGAGGAACGAGCGAATTCGGGACAAATTCGTCTTTTCAAAAATCTACCCTGGGAGGGACACTTTTCGCTTTTGCCTCCATGCTTATCGGAAATTGGCTGGATAAAAAGCTCTCTCAAAAAAAAGCAAGAGACAAATCTGGGCAAAATGAATCTAAATAGTAAGAAAAATTTTAATTTTTTTAACTCCAAAAAGGAGCACAAATGAAAAAAATAGGAATCATCATTTGCGGCAGATACCAAGACTGCGGCGGTGGAAAATGTTTTAGAGCCATTAGAGAAAGAGCTGGAGGTTTTTCCCGCTATCCGAAAGATGAGCCTGTTGAAGTTGTTGGCTATTCCTACTGTGGAAGCTGTCCGGGAGGGAATATAGAATATGTCCCTGAAGAGATGAAAAAAAACGGAGTTGAAGTAATCCATTTAGCAACAGGCCTTGTCGTCGGCTATCCTCCCTGCCCTCGAATTCGCCATTTTAAAGAATTCATAGAGTCTTACTACGAATTGCCCGTAGTCATAGGGACTCATCCTATTCCCTTAAAGTATTTAGAAGCGCATAATAAGCTATCTTTCTGGAAAAGGATGAACATGGAGGAAATTGCTGGAGACTTGATGAAAGAAGATAAGAAAATTATGGAAGCTTACAATTAAGAAAGGAGGTTAAGATGCAAGGAGGAGGTGGACAACAAGGAGGAGATGGAGGCCGTGGTCGGATGGGCGGCAGAGGTGGAGGCCCGGGAGATTACTGTGTATGCCCGTCGTGTGGAGCCAGAGTTCCACATCAGAGAGGCTTTCCCTGTTACCAAAGGTACTGTCCTAAATGCGGGACTAAAATGACTCGTTAGAGCACAAAAATGCCTATTTATGAATATAAATGCAAGGAATGTGGAAAAGTCACCGAAGTCTTTGTCCGTTCGCTTCATCAAGAAACTGATTTATCCTGTTCTCAGTGCAACAGCAAAAATCTTCAAAAAATATTCTCTACCCCCGCGGTTATTAAAACGGGAAATTCTTCTGCAAAAGGTTTAACCTGCTGCGGCGAAACAGAGCGCTGCGAAACTCCTCCCTGTTCAGACGGAGGAGTGTGCCGAAAGGATTAAGCCCCTGTACAGATCGAAAAATACTCAACCCATCCAGATTACTATAGTCTACGATAACAATCCTTTTGACGAAAAGCTCGAGAGGGACTGGGGTTTATCCTGCTTCATCAAAGGATTGGAGAAATCCATCCTCTTCGATACCGGCACAAACGGACGAATCTTGCTTTCCAACATGGAAAAACTCGGAATCCTTCCTGAAGAGATTGATCTTGTTTTCCTTTCCCATGCCCATAAAGATCACACAGGTGGTCTGGACGCCCTTCTGGAGCAAAATTCTAAAATTGAAGTCTGGCTTCCTGAATTCTTCTCTTCAAGCTTCAAGGACGCCATCAGAACAAAGGGAGCGAGAGTCGTAGAAGTCGAAAAATTTCAAGAAATATGCCCTGGAGCCTACACCACAGGAATAATTCCAGGCTGGATAAAAGAGCAGTCCTTGATCTTGGATACGGATAAAGGCATTATCTTGATAACAGGCTGCGCGCATCCCAGGATCACCAATATCATTACCAAAGTTAAAGATCTTTTAATAAAAGACATTAACATGGTCTTTGGCGGTTTCCACTTGGGTGCCTTTCATGAAAATGAAATAAATGAAATTATAGATCATTTTCGGAAATCAGGAGTGAAAAAGGTAGGACCGTGCCATTGTTCCGGAGACGAGGCTCGCAAACTTTTTGCTGAAGAATACAAAGATGATTTCATAGAGATAGGTGCAGGAAAAGAGATTAAAGTTCAATGATACTCTCAATCGCCAGCGGCAAAGGAGGAACAGGAAAGACAACTGTCGCCGTCAATTTAGCGCTATCCTTGGAAGGCTCCTGTTCCGTACAGTTTTTAGACTGTGATGTTGAAGAACCCAACGCTCATTTTTTCTTGAAGCCTCTAATTCATCAATCTCAACCTGTTTTCCTTCCCGTCCCCGAGATTGTGGAAGAAAAATGCACCTATTGCGGGAAATGTGCCGAAGTTTGCGCTTATAATGCTATAGCAGTCCTTAAAGACACTGTCCTGGTTTTCCCAGAGCTCTGTCATGGATGTGGAGGCTGCAGCCTCCTTTGTCCGGAGCAAGCTATAAAAGAGAAAGGAAAGAGAATAGGTGTCATGGAGTTTGGAGCAGCTAATGACCTCCAGTTCATCCACGGAAAACTCGATATCGGCCAAGCAATGTCTCCTCCCCTCATAAGGGAAGTGAAAAACCATATGAATCGAGAGCGGACAATCATTATCGATGCCCCCCCGGGAACATCTTGTCCGGTGATTGAATCTGTTAAAGGAAGCGATGTTTCTCTTCTGGTTACTGAACCGACTCCTTTTGGCCTCAACGATCTGCGCTTAGCTGTTGAAACTTTAAGAGAGCTAAAAATTCCATTCGGCATTATCCTCAATCGAGCCGATATAGGGGATAAGCAAGTTCAGGATTATTGCCTTAAAGAAAATATCCCTGTCTTGATGACCATACCCACAGATAGGAATATTGCTGTGGCCTACTCTGAGGGAAAAACTATCATCGAAACTCAACCTGCTTACAAACAAAAATTTCTTGAACTATTCAAAAAGGTGCAAAAATTAAAAAAATGAAACAACTGGTTATCATAAGCGGCAAGGGCGGAACAGGAAAAACGATTATCTCAGCCTGCTTCGCCACCCTTGCTCAAAAAAAAGTTGTGGCCGACTGCGATGTCGATGCTTCTAATCTCTATCTCCTGCTTCATCCTGAAATTCAAGAAACTCATCAATTTACTGGTGGAATGAAAGCAAGGATCGTACAAGAAAAATGCACTGGATGCGGTGAATGCGTAAACACCTGCCGCTTTTCAGCAATTAGCGAGAAAGAGGAGGGAGAAGTAATCATCGACCCCATATCCTGTGAAGGATGCGCAGTCTGTTCTTACATCTGTCCTGAAGAAGCAATAAAAATGGAAGAGAGTATGTCCGGAGAATGGTTTGTCTCTCAAACCAAATACGGACCGTTTGTCCACGCCAGACTTGGAATTGCACAGGAAAATTCGGGGAAGTTGGTAACTGAAGTCAGGAAAAAGGCAAAAGATATTGCTGAGAAAGAGAAGCTGGATTTGGCCATCATCGACGGTCCTCCAGGAATAGGCTGTCCAGTTATTGCTTCCCTTTCAGGGACAGATCTGGCATTGGTCGTAACAGAACCCTCTCTTTCTGGAATTCATGATATGGAACGTGTGATTCAAATGGCTCATTATTTCAAAACTCAAACAGCCTGCTGCATCAATAAATACGATCTCAATCTTCAAAACTCTGCTCAAATCGAAAGCTGGTGCGAAAAAAATTCTATACCTCTTGTAGGAAAAATACCTTTTGATGAAGAAGTCACAAAATCCATGGTTCAGGGAATTCCTCTGACTGAATATGCAAATAATTCTGTATCAAAAGAGATAAAAAAAATGTGGCAAAAGCTTGATAAATTATTTACCAGAGAGGAAATAAAAAAATGAAAAAAACAGATTGGCAATATCTAGTAGATACGCTTCTTTTTCTTTGCATCGTGGGAATTGCCTTTATCGGGTTTCTCATGGGCCTTTTCATTCCCAAAGGACCCACAGCCCCGGAAAGCGCCAAATATTTCCTGGGGCTTCACCGGCATCAATGGGGAAATATTCATTTTTACCTATCTATTACTTTTACTGTACTCATAATCATCCATCTTATTCTTAGCTGGAAATGGATAAAGGCCAAAGCCCGTCAGATTTTCAAAGGAAGATGGGCTACCGCACTGATCCTCACAGCTATCGCCTCTTTCCTCGTGCTCTTTCTTTTCTGGTCCCTCTACCCAAAGGTTCCAGGTGCTTATGAAGACTATGGAATAAGAGCTGGAGAAAGAGCAAGGCGGCAACAGTTATCAAAAGAAGGATACCCAATACGCGAAGAAAAGTATAAGGAAACTCATGGGGAAGAACATGAAGAAACATTGACAAGAGGAAGATTGGCTGAAGACACATCCGGAATCCTGATTACAGGTCGAATGACTCTTTATGATTTAGAAGACAAAACAGGTATTCCTGCCCGCAAGATCGCAGACAAATTAGGCGTTCCCTCTAATGCCCCTCTCAATGAAACCTTAGGCAGGCTCAGAAAAAGATATTTCTTTACCATGCAAGAAGTAAAGGATGTCGTTACCTCTTTAATGAAGAAATGAAAAATCTCTATGTTTTTGATTAAATTATTATTTTGATATAATAACTCTTCGCTTAAATATATCTCCATCTTTGATTCCTCATCAAATCAAGCGTGAGGAACTCAGAGGCGAAATTTTTTTTGAATCTTTCTAAAAAAAGAGACCCATGGCCAAAGACAAAGACGTAGACAAATTTGCTCAAGAACTCCAGAAACAAATTATGGAACAAATAAGAAAACGATACTCTGAAACTGTAATCGATCATTGGCAAAATCCCCGAAACTTCAGAAAAATTGAGAATCCAGATGGCTATGCTAAAGTGAAAGGCTCCTGTGGAGATACGATGGAGATGTACCTAAAAACAGATAAGGAAAATATTTCAGAATGCGGATTTCAAACCGATGGCTGTGGAACGTCAATTGTTTGCGGAAGTGTAGCCACAGAATTGGCTCTGAATAAATCCTTCATTCAAGCTCTGGGTTTGGTCAGTGCTGACGAGATATTAAAAAGACTCGGAGGATTGCCTCAATCTGATGTCCATTGCGCTCAGCTCGCGGCAGAAACATTAAGACGGGCCTTAGCCGATTATCTCTACCAGAAAAGAGCTCAATGAAAAAAACATTACAAGGGAACATGAGCCTATAATTATCTTATTATCGATGGAGTCTACAATGAAAGAATGCAATAGTGAAAAAAATATGGAAAAATGCAACTGCTCCTATGAGCCGTGCAGCCGCAAGGGAATCTGCTGCGAATGCATCCAGTATCACTGGAGCATGAAAGAACTTCCTGCCTGTTTTTTCCCTGATGATGTAGAGAGAACTTTTGACCGTTCCATAAGAAGATTCATCGAGGTCTATAAAGATAGAGGTTGACCACAGACGCCGTGAGTATAAAGGAAGATAAAAGCCAGACCATTCATATCTACGGGCCTGTTCCTTCAAGACGTCTGGGATTCTCTCTTGGAATAGATATCATTCCTTTTAAAACATGCTCTCTTAACTGTATCTACTGTCAACTCGGCCCCACAACCAAAAAAACTATCCATAGAAAAGAATATTTATCCTCGTCAGAAATACTCTCCCAAATAAAAAAGAAACTTTCCTCAGGTCAGCGGATTGACTACATAACATTTTCAGGCTCAGGAGAACCAACTTTAAACAAGACCTTGGGAAAACTCATTAGAGAAATAAGAAAAATCACGTCAATTCCTGTGGCCGTCTTAACCAATAGCACACTCCTCTCTCAAAAAAGCACAAGAAATGCCTTGATGGATGCAGATCTAGTCGTTCCCTCTTTGGACGCAGCTACCCAAGAGATTTTCGTCAAAGTTAACCGGCCTCACTCCTCCCTCAAACTTGAAGAAATTATAGAAGGCCTGCGGAAGTTTCGCCAGGAATTCAAAGGCTCAATCTGGCTGGAGATAATGCTGGTTAAAGGAGTGAACGATTCTCCTTCTCATATCAGGAAGCTTAAAGAAGCCATCGCCAAGATAAAGCCTGATAAAGTACAGCTCAACACAGTTATCCGTCCTCCTGCTGAAGAGTTTGCTCGGCCTTTGAGCCTGAGAGAACTTGAAAAAATAAATAAAGTTTTTGGTAAAAACTGCGAAATCATCGCTGAATTCTCTAGAGAAGCGCAAAAATCGACCGCAGAAAATCTTGAAGGAGCAATACTTTCCCTGATTCAAAGAAGGCCAGTGACTCTGGCTGACATCTCCAACTCTTTAGGAAAGCACAAAAATGAGATCATAAAATATCTGAATTTCCTCCTCGTAGAAGGAAAAATTAAATCTGTCATCCACAAAGGCTTAAAATATTTTGAACCAAAATAGATGAGGAGTTAGTAATCAGGATGAAGGAAGTTAAAGATTTTTCAAAGGAAGAGCTCACCGGACTACTGGAAGATGCTTCAAAGAACTGGCTCACTCACGATGGTCTCTGGTTTCGAGCAGTTGAAGATAAATTCGGAATCGAGGCTGCCATGGAGCTTGACCGGAAAGCCTGGGAAAAGTTCACTGTATTCGAAGCTAAAAGAATCATGGATAGACTTGGGATTGAACCGGGAGGAGGAATCCCTGCCCTTGCTCAAGCCCTCAAATTCAGGCTCTATGCGCATATCAATGTCCAGGAAATAAAAGAAATAAGCGACACTCACTGTGTCTTCCGCATGAACAGATGCCGAGTCCAGGAGGCAAGAAAAAGGCAGGGGCTCCCTGATTTTCCCTGCAAATCAGTGGGAATCGTTGAATACAGCGGCTTTGCCAAAACAATAGACCCCCGGATTAAAACAACCTGCTTGGTCTGTCCCCCCGATCCTCACCCTCCTGATGTCTGGTGTGCCTGGGAATTCCGTCTCGAACCTTAACTTCTATGAGCAAAGAAAAAGTAGCACATTATGAAAAAAACTGGCAGGAATATGATGAGTGGTATGATACTCATCAGTCCCTTTACCAAACTGAGATAAAAGCTCTGGAGAAAGTTATGCCTTCAGGTTTGGGTTTGGAGATAGGAGTGGGAACAGGAAGGTTCGCCTCTCCGTTATCTGTCCGATATGGCTTGGATCCCTCATTCAATATGCTCAAACTTGCCAAGCAAAGAAATATTAGTGTAATCCAGGGCTTTGGTGAAAACCTTCCGTTTAAAAATGAATCTTTTCATTTTGTCCTGATTGTGTTTACAATAGAGCTTGTTGATGATCCCCCTCGTTTCTTAAAAGAAGCGGCAAGAACATTAAAAAAGGACGGCACCTTAATCTTGGGCATAATGGACAGGAATAGTCTATGGGGAGAATTTTATGAACAGAAAGCAGCTCAAGGCGAATCTTACACTGGTTTCAGTTTTCTAATCCCAGAAGAAATTCTTGAAATTTTTAAAAACATCGATGTGGAATTCGAAGAGGCATTTCAAACTCTTTTCCAAGCTCCCCCAGACATCAAAGACATAGAGCAGCCAAAAAGGGGGTTCGGAAAAGGGGGATTTGTAATTCTAACAGCCGTAAAAAATAAGTGATGCCTGAGATTTAACGAAACAAGAGGAAATTATTTTCATAATATATAAGCATAATACAAGGAGTAATAATGTTTAATAACACCCATTTTCCCCGGGCAAAAAAGTTCTGGTATATGGGAAAACTTTATAAATGGAATCATCCCAACATTCACGTCATGAGCCATGCCCTCCATTATGGCACTTCGGTGTTCGAAGGAATCCGCGCCTATAAGACTTCTAAAGGGCCTGCAGTTTTTCGCCTTCCTGAGCATGTGGACAGGTTCTTCCATTCAGCTTCAATTTTATCCATGGAAGTGCCATACAGCAAAGAGGAAATAATTGAGGCAATTAAATCAGTCATAAAGGAAAACAAATTTGAATCCGCTTATATTCGCCCCCTCCTGTTTTATTCTTTTGGAAACCTGGGTCTTGTGCCAAAATTCTCTCCTGTGGAATTAACAATCGGTGCCTGGAAATGGGGGGCTTATCTTGGGGAAAAAACCGAAAAAGGAGCTAATGTTTATATCAGTCCCTGGAAAAGGATTCATCATTCCCAGCTGAAAATGACGGCTAAACTCGGCGGCGTCTATGTCCAGTCGACAATTTGTGGTATGGAAGCCCGCTCCCTGGGATATGATGAGGCAGTTTTTCTTAACCTTGAGGGAAACATAGCCGAAGGTCCAGGAGAAAACATTTTCATAATAAAGGAAGGAGTTCTTAAAACAAATGATAAGACAGAATCCGTCCTTGAGGGAATCACTCGAGCAAGCGTATTGGAGATGGCCAAAAACCTCGGCATTGAAACCCGTATTGAACCTATGACAAAGGAGGATTTCCTCGAGGCCGATGAGATCTTTTTTACAGGGACGGCCGTTGAGATCGCGCCTGTTATTCGTGTGGCAGATGGCTCGAATCCCCAAGTAGAGAAAAAAGAATACACAATAGGATCAGGCAAAGTAGGAGGCATAACCCAAAAATTAGCCAAAACCTTCAATGATGCTGTAAGAGGAAATATTAAAGAATACGAAAAGTGGCTGAGTCACGTTTATGATTAAATATATCCTTTCTCTCCCCAGAAAAAATTCGGCTCCTCAGATTGCCGCTGCACAAGTCATCATATCTATCTATCTCGTAGCAAAGAGGATTTAGAATCCTTGAGGAAAAAACTATCCTTCGAAAAGGTTGACATCCATGGAAATCAAGCTTAAGCCCATTGGAATAATTCATTCTCCTTTCAAGAAAAAAGAGGATATGGATTCTAAAAAATACGCTGATTTCCGAGGATTTGATTCTATCCAAGGGGAGCTTGAAATATTTAAAGAATATGAGAAGGGATTAAAGGATGTAGAAGGATTTTCACATCTCGTCGTGCTTTTTGCCTTTCACAAATCTGAGGGATATAAGCTTCACACGAAACCCTTGCTCGGGGGTATACTGAGAGGAGTCTTTGCCACCCGAAGCCCTAATCGACCAAATCCTATCGGAATGACAGTGGTCAAAGTGCTCGAGCGAAATAGAAATCGTCTTAAAGTCTCAGGAGTCGATATGATCGAAGGGACTCCTATTCTGGATATTAAGCCCTTCACATCCAGAGATCAAAAATCACGCATCAAGCTCGGCTGGCTGAAAAAGAAAATGAACAGGTAGAGGTTTTGATTCATCAAACTCACATCTAATTGTTTTTTCTGTAGGGGTTTGATTCATCAAACCCACATCTAATTGTTTTTTCTGTAGGGGTTTGATTCATCAAACCCACATTATTTCTAAAAAAATGATTGCTTAGAGAATTAAAAGTGCGGACTTGATAAATCAAGCCCTGCATTTTGAGATCGTTTTAGATTAAATTTCAATCTCTCTTTTCCCATCATCCAAGATAGCTGTTCTAATTTCTCCTCCGCAATATTTTGTAATCAACTGGCTTAAATCCTCCTCAACTTCATCTAATTCTTCTTTCGTCACAGGAGGAAGCGCTTCGACAACCAGAATGACATCTTTAGTCTCTTCTGTCATTTTTGTTTTATCACATTCCCTCCAGTTCCATCTTCTGCAAAGGACCTCTTTGCTATCCGTATAGACGACTTCTCCTTCTTTGGCAGTTCCCTTCTCCTTAGAATTGAGGGCAGTGAAGGGTTCATCTCCGACGGCGAACTTTAAGGTAATATCTCCATCCACTTTTGCCATATCGTCTCCCCCAGCAGGGATCATGCACTTTATGGAAATATAGTTGTATAAATCAACGATATTATTGATGTGTCTTAAATCAAGCTCTTTCAAGATCATTCGATAAAGGCTTTCAAC
This sequence comes from Candidatus Aminicenantota bacterium, assembly GCA_004377005.1. Taxonomy (GTDB): domain Bacteria; phylum Acidobacteriota; class Aminicenantia; order Aminicenantales; family Aminicenantaceae; genus SOIV01. The sequence goes on from SOIV01000231.1 coordinate 23,330, forward strand.
CGAACTCTTGTATTTCTTAGGCTTGGCTCCAAAAGACGAATAAGCCCCCCTCCAAGAGTGAATTTTTGGATGCTGAGAGAGTGTCTCAGTGTCATAATTCTCTCGTATTTCCCTTTCTTTTTCTCGGATCAGCTGCATGATTTCGTCGTTAAAGCCATGGTTATCGATATTTCTGGCAGTGACAACTCCTATTTTTAACCCTGGAAACTTCTCAAAGATCCTGGTGTCAATTTTAAATTTCATCATTCATCTCCTGGGAATCGTGATCTGACCCAGCATTAATAGAGCGAGGTTTCGCAGATTGTACTTAGCGAAGGGAGAAATCGTCTTCTCTCCTCAAATTTTCGTTCTGTCTATCTCTCTAATCAAAATTAATCGCAACCTTCAAAAGTGCAAGCAAAAATTACTTCAATACCTCTGCTGCTTTTGTTTTTATCAATTCCCATGCTTCCTTTACATGACGTTCCTCGGTGGTCCTCGAGCCGATTGATAACCGAAGCACGTATTTTCCCCTTAGAGAAGTGTGCGTCAAAAAGACTTTTCCAGTCTGGTTCAGGCTCTCAAGAAGCCGTCTGTTCAAATCATTGAGGGCTTCTTCATCCCTCCCATCATTCAAACGAAAACAGACTAAACTCAAGCTTACTGGCGCCATGAGCTCAAAATCTTCATGCTCTTCTACCCATTCTTTAAATTTCTGGGCTAAACGAATATGCTCTCTCACTATCTTTTGAAGCCCTTCGACTCCGTAGGAGCGAATCACAAACCAAAGCTTAAGAGCCCGGAACCTTCTTCCAAGTTGGATGCCCCAATCTCGGAAATTTTTCACCTGGGCATCCAGCCCGGTTTTTAAATATTCGGGATGAATCTCGAAAGTTCGGATCAAAACATCCGGATCTTTGACAAAATATGCCGAGCAGTCAAAATTTGTAAGCATCCATTTATGGGGATTAAAGACAAAAGAGTCCACATCCTCTGCTCCTTCAAGCATTGATTTTTTCTCGGGGAGGATGGCGGCCGTTCCGGCAAAAGCGGCATCAACATGAAGCCAGAGGCTGTGACGGCGGCAGATCTTGCCGATGGCGGCTAAAGGATCTATGGCTGTGGAGGATGTTGTTCCGAGAGTAGCCACGACACAGGCTGGCTGCAAACCATCTTTTTTATCCCTCTCCACTGCTTCTTCAAGCTCGGAAGGAATCATGGCGAACGACTCGTCTGTGGGGATATAACGAAGGTTTTCCCTGCCGTAGCCAGCGATTTTCGCTCCTTTCTCGATACTTGAATGAGTTTCTTCTGAAGCGTAGATTACCAAAGCCTTCTTCAGTCCCTCCTGGTTTGCCTTAAAATCTGTAGCCTTTTCTCTGGCTGTAAGAAGAGCGACCAGAGTTGCGGTAGAAGCTGTATCCTGGATAACTCCCGTCATCCCCTCTGGAAGTCCAAGCATCTGGCGCAACCATTCCATAACAACCTCTTCAAGCTCTGCTGCAGCTGGAGAGGTCTGCCAGATCATACACTGGGCACCAAGAGCGGCGGTTAGCAATTCTGCAAGAATGGAAGGAGGACTGTTTGTGGCAGGAAAATAAGCATACCAGGAAGGATGCTGCCAGTGAGATATGCCCGGCAGTATAATCTTTTTAAAATCATGGAAAATCCTCTCCATGGGTTCCCCCTGAACCGGCGGTTCAAGAGGGAGCTTATTCCGAATCTCACCAGGCTTAACCTGAGAGAGAACAGGAAACTTTTCCAGCTCGGCCATGTAATCAGCCACCCAATCTACGAATTTATAGCCAAATTCTTTGAATAATTCCTTATCCATAATGCCACTCCTTTTCTTCAAAGAAGAAACTCTTTTTCTTTCACGACAGCCTTCTGGCTCATTCTAAAAAATATAATCCTGTTAGTCAAAACGACCTAAAGAATCGAGCCTTTTTTTCATAACTCTGAAAATACGGCCAAAAAGGCTTGAAATAAGGCATAAAATGCGCCAAAAGATGGTCAAAATAACCGATTTTAAAAAATTAGAAAAAATATGTTGAAATTTGATTGCTATTTATGATATAATATATATTCTTTTGGTTGGGACCCAAAAAACAAAATCAAAACACAGCTACTTTTCTATCTCCCTTGCCTTAAAAAACCCAAATAATTCTTTTTTATCAGGAAAAATAATTCTGTCA
>SOIV01000265.1 GCA_004377005.1 Candidatus Aminicenantota bacterium
AATCCAGACTCTGTGTCTTGCTGTATGACTCCTCTGTTGTCAGGGAATCCTCTTTTTTTTCTTTTATTGTTTCTAAAAAATGGGGATTGAAATATGCCTGTAAGGTTAACTCCCCTCCTTTCCCTAATCCTTTTTCATTCCAGTGAAACTGGAGAAGATTTTGGTTTTCCTTGGGGTACCAGGTTGGCTTGGTTAAACTGTCTTGATTTGCCTTTCCAATATCGTATCCCCTTGATCCCAGAAAGCTCAAATGAATCTCTCTTTTTTCTTTTATGTAAGAAACTTTAGCAAAGAGGCTTCCTTGTGTGAATTGAGACTGGAGGACCTCACCTGAAGGAGAGGAATAATTCCCGGCATCATTCCCCTGGAAAGAGAGGAGGAAACCTGCATTTTTCTTGCTCCCTTCAAGAGAAAATCCAAGTCCTTTTTCCTGGTTAATCGAGCCGTACTTTGCATTGATTTTCCCTCTAAATCTTTCCTGCATGGATGGTTTTTTTGTAAGAATATGGATGACCCCACCTATCGCATCAGAACCATAAAAAACTGAAGAAGGACTTCTCAGGACCTCTATTCTCTCAATATTTTTGGGATCAACAAAGGAAGCATTTGGGCCTGTGCGTCTGTCGCTTGTCACGCGAGCATTGTCAATCATAATCAGTACTCTTCCTCTTGCTAATCCGCGGATATTGGGAACTAGAGAAAAACCCCCTGCGCCGATATTAGATACTCCAGGTATGTTCGAAAGGCTTTCTGTGATGTTTGAAGACATCTTTTCCTCGAGAGTTTCCTTGAGAATGACCGTTTCAGCGGCTGGAACGCTGGCGGAGGATTCAGGATATCTCAAAGCAGTAACTATAATCTCTTCTCTCTGCATAATATAAGGAATAAGCCTCACAATAACCTTTCTTGAAAGTCCCCGGGAGGTGAGGACAATTTCTTGTTCTATGTAATCTGGATGAATGATTTCAAGCCTGATCTTTTCTTCGTCTGGAACTGTAAGGGCAAAAAGACCCTTCTCATCCGTCAAAGTCTTGTTTCCGCTCTGACGGTGGAGAACAACAGCTTCTACAACAGGTTTTCCCTTAAGATTAATTATCTCTCCCTTGATTTCAACGGCTAAAGATTGTATGGCCGAAAGAAAAAATATAAGGGGGATAAAAGCAACTTTTCGCATGGTAGAAAGCCTATTATAATAAATTGGTTTTCACTGTAAAGAGAATATTCTTTTTTGATGTAGGTGTTCTCTCCCGTTAATTGGTAATTTTATTATACTCATAAAATCAACGAATTAGAGCGTGGCACTTTAGAGAACGTCTGTCTTTTCGCTCATTTCACTCTGGGTCCCATCTTCCCTTCCTTAAGCTGGGCCTTACTCTTTGTGGCCTGAATGTCTTTTGATTTGTTTTACGATTGAACGGTCATCCGATTTTTTCCATAAAGTTTTCATATCCTCGTTGAAAACAGGATGAATTGTATCAGAGGATATTTCCACAAAGGGAAGAAGCACAAAATTTCTTTTTTCCATGCTGGGGTGGGGAATCTCGAGCTCTTTTTTTCGGATAACAAAGTCCTCAGCCAGAATAATGTCTATATCTATTATTCGAGCTCCTTTTTTTTGTCCGCGCTTTCTTCCCATTTTTTGTTCGATTTTTTTTACCAAGTCCAAAAGAGCCTCGGGGTTAGCCTTTGTCCTGACCTCTACAAGCTGGTTATAAAACCAAGGTTGCGAGGGAAAATCAACGGGTTGAGTCTCATAAAGGGAGGACATTTTAAGTATTTCAACTCCTTCCTTTTCCAATGAAAAGAGAGCAAGGGTTAAGTTTTTTTCCTTGTCTCCAAGGTTACTGCCAAGACTTAGAAAATATCGCATATAAGAAATAAAAGTTTAGAATTGTGTCAGAAATTTTATGGTAGCACCTTTATCTTTCCATTTCAAAGGAAGCATCACCAAATCCATTATAGCTGATTGGTAAAGCATAGGTTTTGGGAAATAGCTGTAGCGACCATTGAAGAAAGGCTCAGGCTATATGGTTCAAAAACACGTTGCTTTTGCGCCAAGGAATAAATGGGGAATAAATGGGGCCTGGCCCCATTTAAAATAAATCAAAGCCTTTATCTCACAAGAGCTTGCCTTATTAAAATTCTTTGGATTTGGAAGGTCGCCTTGTTGATTACATAAATTGAAAAAGGTGTTGTGATAAAGGTTAAAGCTCAAGCAATCCGAATCTTTTCAAAACTCTCAGAACCGCAAAGGTCACCCAGAGATGGTCTTCTATGGAAGATTTTTGATTTCCAGCCTCCCAATAACCCTGCTTATTCTGTTTTTTCAGCATCCAGTTTAATCCCTTTTGGAGATTTTCGTTTTCCACAGGAAACCCAATCTTGGAGAGAGAATCAAGACAGCCTAAAATATCAGTGGCCCAAAAAGGATAAGTGAGTTCTTCCCAGAAGGAAGGAAGCCATCTGTCATTATACTTATCTGCCTTAAAAAAACGGCTCAGCAGTAGCTGCCCTGCTTTCCTGGCCTCCTTACTCTTGCTCCATTTTGGAGAAGCTGCTAAGGCGCGCAGCACCATGCCCGTAACAAGATGGGAAAAAGGTCGAGATGTATCAGGCTTTATAGGTTCAAGTTTTAATTGGGCTTCATAATTATAGCGATTCTTGAGCTGTTCTTGATCTATAGTCCGGTAGGGAATAACCCAGCCTCCATCATTCTGTCTGTTATTGGAAATCCATCGGAATCCTTTCTGGATCTTTTCATCTTTATCA
>SOIV01000069.1 GCA_004377005.1 Candidatus Aminicenantota bacterium
GTCGAAGAGAGGCTTAAATTAAAAAAGAAGGCCGTAGAGCGTGAGCTGGAAAGCATTCTTTCTCAGGAAAACTCCCTCCTTTTCCAGGCTATGAGACATGCTGTTTTCTCTGGAGGGAAGAGATTTAGACCTATACTCGCTCTCTCTTCAGGGGAGTGTTTCGGAGCCTCCCCTGATTTGGTCCTGCCCTTTGCCTGCGCCCTGGAGTTAATCCATAATTATTCGCTTGTCCACGATGATCTGCCTTCGATGGACAATGATGATTTTCGCCGGGGCAAGCCGTCCTGCCATAAAGCCTACGGCGAGGATATTGCACTCCTGGCTGGTGATAGCCTTCTGACCATGGCTTTTGAAATCGCAGCTCAAGCTCCTCTGAGAAATAATCTCCAGATTAAAAGAGGACAGATCATCAAGGAAATTAGCCAGTTTGCGGGCGTAAGAGGAATGATCGGAGGACAGCTTATGGACATAACGCTTTCTCAAGACGCGTTGACAGAAGAAATCTTTCATGAGCTCATCCTTAAAAAAACAGGCTCGTTAATTATCGCTTCAGTCAAAACAGGTGCGATTCTGGGTGAGGCAGGAGATTCAGAGCTTGAAGCCGTTATCAAATACGGGAAGAATGTAGGCCTTGCTTTCCAAGTCAGGGATGATATTCTCGACTCAGGCAAAGATGCGCAAAAAGGCCGCCTTCCCCGACCCAACTATGTTTCTCTATTCGGGCTTAAAGACTCAGAACGCAGGCTGAAAGACTTTGTCGAGGCTGCAAAAAACGCACTGGATGAAGCTTCTTTGGAATCGGAGGAACTTCACTATCTAGCTGCAAAACTTTTAGAACTCGAGAAAAGGAGTGAAAATGAGCAGAATTCTTGATGGGATAGAAAGCCCGCACGATTTAAAAAAGCTCCCTGTTAAAGATCTCTCCAAAATCGCAAAAGAGATTAGAGGTCTAATCCTTGATGTTGTCTCCAAGCACGGAGGGCACCTTTCATCAAACTTGGGTGTGGTCGAGCTAACTCTCGCTCTCCATTATGTCTTTGATACTCCTCGAGATAAGATCATCTGGGATGTGGGCCATCAATGCTATCCTCATAAGATTTTAACCGGGAGAAAAGAGAAGTTCTGGACTCTTCGTCAGTATCAGGGTCTGTGCGGATTTCCATCCCGGAGAGAAAGCGAATACGATGTTTACGATACAGGCCATGCCTCAACCGCTCTTTCTGCCGCACTGGGAATGTCCGTTGCCCGGGACAAAAAGAAAGAAAACCATAATGTTATAGCGGTTGTGGGAGATGGAAGTTTGACAGGAGGTGTAGCCTGGGAGGCCTTAAACCAGATCGGGCATCTAAGAGAAAAGTTAATTATCGTTCTCAATTATAATGAAATGTCCATTGCTCATAATGTGGGAGCCCTGTCCAAGCATCTCTCCTACATTGTTTCCGGGCAGCATTACCTGAAAATAAAAGACCTTATGAAATCTATCCTGGGAATTATCCCTGCCGTGGGCAAGCCCATGATTAAGGTAGGCGGGGCAGTGGAAGAAGCAATCAAAAAGATGGTTTTCCCTGGCTTGGTTTTTGAAGAACTGGGGGTGAAGTACATCGGTCCAGTCCAGGGGCACAACCTTAGATCTTTAATCGAGGTTTTTGAAAATGCTAAAGATTATGACGGGCCTGTGCTCATTCATTGTGTCACTCAGAAAGGAAAAGGGTTTTCTCCAGCGAGATCCAATCCAGAAGGCTTCCACAGCGCAAGCCCTTTTGATATCCAGACAGGAGAAACTTTAAACAAGGATAAGAGACCAAGCTTTTCTTCTGTTTTTGGGCAGACATTAGTGAAAATAGCCAAAGAAGATGAGAAAGTTGTGGCCATTACGGCTGCTATGCCCGATGGAACAGGCTTGAGGTCTTTTGCCGATCATTTTCCTGAGCGATTTTTTGACGTCGGTATTGCCGAGCAGCATGCTGTTGATTTTGCCTCGGGTTTAGCCCTCAGCGGCTTGAAGCCGGTGGTGGCTATCTACTCCACTTTCCTTCAAAGGGCTTATGACCAGCTTTACCATGATGTTTGTTTGATGGATATCCCTATCTTGTTTGCCCTTGATAGAGCAGGTATTGTGCCCGATGATGGTCCCACCCATCAGGGTATTAATGACATCATCTACTTGAGACATTTACCCAACATGATCGTCATGGCGCCCAAGGACGAGAATGAATTGCAGCACATGATAAAATCCGCTCTTTCTTATTCTCATCCCGTGGCTGTTCGTTATCCCAAAGGAAAAGCGCTGGGTGTTCCTTTAGATGAAGATTTCAAGGAGATTCCCCTTGGCCAGAGTGAGGTCCTTAAGGACGGCGAGGATTTACTAATAGCCTATGGCAGCATGGTTTACCCTGCTCTGGAGGCAGCTCGGAGGCTGGAGCAGGAAGGGATAAGCCTGGCTGTTGTGAATGCCAGGTTTGCTAAGCCTCTTGATGAGGAGGCGATCCTTCGTTTCGCTAAAAAGGGAAGAGTGATTATTACCGCAGAGGAAGGTGTTACCGCCGGCGGATTTGGAAGTGCTATTCGAGAGCTCTTGGACAGGGAGAAGAGGTTCGATATCAGATTCAAGATCATAGGGCTCCCTCTGGAGATCTACGCACTGGGCAAGGTTGATCAGGTAAAAAAGAAATACCTTCTGGATGAGGAAGGCCTCTTCAAACAAATAAAAGAATTTTATGCAGGAGCCTGATTCTTTGTAGGGATTTGATATATTGTAGGGATTTGAT
>SOIV01000020.1 GCA_004377005.1 Candidatus Aminicenantota bacterium
GAGTTTATGTCTGGACAACGTTTTCTCCTGATCAGATAGACCTAAATTATAAAAATCCAAATGTCTTGTTGCGCGTTGTTGAGATTCTGCTCATGTATGTACGTCACGGAGCGGACATCATTCGCCTTGATGCTGTGATGTACCTTTGGACAGAGCCAGGAACAAAATGTGCTCATCTGGAACAGACTCATGAAATTGTCAAACTCTTTCGTGACCTTTTAAATGCTGTTGCGCCACGCGTAGCCTTGATAACCGAAACAAATGTTCCTCATGATGAAAACCTCACCTATTTTGGTAATGGTCATGATGAGGCACAGATGGTATACAATTTTGCCTTACCTCCCCTTGTCTTGCATTCTTTCTACACCGAAAATGCAACAATCCTCTCGACCTGGGCAAAAAGCCTAGAGAAGGAATCGAATACTGCAACTTTCTTCAACTTTTTGGACTCGCACGACGGCATAGGGCTTATGGCAGTCAAGAACATCCTGGGAAAAGAAGATATTGATTATATGATTGAAAGGGCGAAAGTACATGGGGGGTACATTTCGTATAAAACAGCTGAAGACGGTACTGAAGTCCCCTATGAAATCAATATAACCTGGTACAGTGCTCTAAACCTTAAGGGAAGTGAGGAAGACATCTCGTTTCAGGTTAAGCGTTTCATTGCCTCAAGGTCAATAGCTCTTGTTATTCAGGGAGTCCCTGGAATCTACCTGCACAGTCTCTTCGGAACTCACAACGATCACGAAGCTGTTGAGGATACCCACAGGAAACGTGCGGTTAATCGTACTGCCGTTGATGCAGATTCAATAATGGAATCTATGAACTATCCCCACTCAAAGAAATCACGTATTAACAGGGATTTAGGAAGGCTCATTGAGATCCGAACAAAGAACCGGGCCTTTCACCCAAACGGAGACCAAGAAATATTAATGATATCTCCGTGTGCATTTACGGTCTTGAGAACCTCACCAGAAATGGATCAGCATATTTTAACAATGACCAATGTAACGAATAGGGAGTGCCACCTGGAAATTTCACTTCCAGAGATTGATACATCTGAATCCCAGTGGTATGATCTCATAGGGAAAAAAGCGTTTTTAGCTGAAAATCAAAAGTTGCATATCACCTTGCGACCTTACGATGTTATCTGGTTACAGCCGTCCAGTGAGCTAGAGTGAATAGAGTAATAATTAAATCTTGGGAATGGGGTCCAATCACGGCCGCGGATTTTAGGGGCAAGTCTATATTGATCTTTTTGTTTTGTTATCCTTGTTGGCCTTTCCTTGTTTTGTTATGGCCATTTATCTATAATTATCATGTCTAATAGGTTCAGCTAGTCAATTGATTTTTGTTCCATAGTCAAATAACTTTTATATTTGATTCTTCATAAACAGCTGTTTTTTTACGAATTGAATTTATGGCAAACCAGAAAAATATTAAAATAGAAAGTTTAGGCATCTATTTGCCGGAAACCGTTCTGACGACGAGCGAATTGCTCAGTCAATGTAAACATCCTCCCTCATTGGATCTTGAAAAAATAACGGGTATTCGTGAGCGGAGAAAAGCAGTGGGCGAGTATGCAGTGGATCTTGCGGTAAAATCCGCCGAGAATGCTCTGAAGATGTCGCGTTATTCAGCTGAAGATCTGGATATGATAATCTGCACCAGCATATCAAAATACAATCGTAAGGATGAAGTTGATTTTGAACCCTCCACCAGTATGATGATCCGCAAGAGAATTGGGGCCTTACGTACAATTAACTTTGATATTAATAATGCCTGCGCCGGAATGTTAAACGGAATTTATGTAATGGAAAGTTTTATAAAATCCGGTGCCATTAAATGTGGCATGGTGGTCAGTGGTGAACTTAATATGCCTCTTGTTGATACCTCTAAACAAGAGATCAGACATAGTTTTGACAGACAACTTGCAGCACTGACTTTAGGTGATTGCGGTGCCGCCATCATCCTGGATAAATCTGATAGTGATAAATATGGATTACATCAATTGGATTTAATCACCGGAGCCAAACATAATCATTATTGTTATTCCAAACCTTCCAAACGAGGGCCCGGAGGGGTGCTCATGACAAAAGCTCGCGGCCTGCAGAGAAAGGGAGCAGAACATTTTCCTTTTTATCTGAAGAAGACTGTTGAAAAAAGCGGCTGGGCGATGGATGATATTGATTACGGTATCGCACACCAGGTATCCGTTGGCGGGATAATAAAAGGCATAAAAGTTGCCAATAAGTTTCTAGGGGAGAAAATTTCTTTCCGGTTTCTCTATAATGTTGAAAGAGTTGCAAATACGACCACGACGAGTCATTTCATTGTGCTTCATGAATTCCTCCTTAATAATACCATCCGGAAGGATCACAACTTACTCTTTGTCAGCGGTGCTTCCGGAATTGTGATAGCCCATGCGACTTATACAATGGATGATCTTCCAGAACGATATATTAGCAAATTTGGATCTGCTTAGCCGATGAAGAGAATTCGAATTGAAAGTATTGGGGTGAGTTACCCCCGGGGAAAATTTTGGAAAATAGGATCTCTTTCCCATGCAACCCATGCAGGGTCGCGTTGTTTAAAAAATTCCAATTATCATCCTATGGATGTACAGGTACTTATCAACTCCGGCATATACCGCGATGGACACTATGCAGAACCTGCTTTTTCCACCTTCATCCAAAAAAAACTGGGAATAAATACCGAATTTCAGGGAAGACGTACATTATCCTTTG
>SOIV01000216.1 GCA_004377005.1 Candidatus Aminicenantota bacterium
GCCCTTCGAGAAGAAATTTCCAGGATAAAAGATGAACTTCCCTATGGGGCAAGGCCACCCCAGGTTATACCCTATGTTCCTGAAGATTTCCGAACCGAAGATTTCCTCAAATACTCCATTTCAGGGGATTACTCCCTTCATAAGCTGAGAGAGTTGGTAAAGGAAAAGATAGAGTTTGGGATTGGTTCCATAAAAGGAGTAGCTGGAGTTGAGGTGAGGGGAGGATCTGATCCTGAGATTAAGGTCATCCTGGACAGAGAAAGGCTTAAAGCTCTCAATTTGTCTCCTTACCAGGTTTATGGTGCTTTAATAAGAACCAATCAAACCTTTCCGGTCGGAAAGATAAAAAGAGGAAGCCAGGAGTACACCTTTAAAATTTCAAATTCCATTAGAGGGACCAGGGAATTAGGGGAGATAATAATCGCTTACTCAGGGGAAAACCCGATTAAATTAAAGGATGTGGCTCAAGCAGTCCCTTCCTACGGTGAAATATATTATATATTTAGAATAAACGGCCAGCCTACGATCGATTTAACCATCTTGAAAGAGCCGGCAACGAGTACTTTAAAAGTAGCCAAAAGGGTCAAAACGAAACTGGAAGCCGTAAAAAGAGAATTACCTCAAGACCTGGTTTTCAGAATTGTAAATGACGAAAGCGAAAAAATTCTACGGGATTTGAAGCATCTTTATTTGTTAGTGGGAATTGTCCTTTCGGTGATTTTTATTTCTATCTTTTTGATCTTAAAAAATTTTAAGCCTTCCCTTCTTATCCTTTCTTCCATCGCTTTTTCTGTCTTGATAACTTTTAATCTTATTTACTTTCTAAAAATATCTCTCAATATGCTGACATTGGGAGGATTGGCTTTGGGCTTTGGTCTGTTTGTAGACAACTCCATTGTTGTTTTTGAGAATGTCCTGCGGTATAGGGAAAAAGGATTTCCTCCTGTTCAGGCTGCAATTAAAGGTTCAAAGGAAGTATTCCTGCCTGTCCTTGCTGCGACTTTGACCACGATGAGTGTCTTCTTTTCCTTTGCTTATTTTCAAGGCCGGCTTAAAATCTATTATCTGCCTTTAGCCATTGTCATTTCTTCTGCACTTGCAGCTTCCTTGCTTGTATCTTTTTCTCTTATTCCCGCCCTGAGTCCAAAGCTGCTGAAGAAGGGAAGAAAGGAAAGAAAAGAGCGGATCCGAAGCGCTTACGAGAAATCATTAAGATTTTTTCTTCGCCATCCTGTAGAAATTATAATTATTATAGTTTTGCTCTTTTTTGGTAGCTATAAGTGGTTCAAGGAAGAAGTTACTTTAGGATATTTTTTTCCATGGTTTTCAGAGCAAGTGCTTAGGGTTAGTATCCAAACGCCTCCTGGGACACCTATAGAAAGGACAGACGCTATTGTTAGAAAATTTGAAGACAAGGTCTTAGAAGGTAAGTATGAGAAAAAAATGGAAGCAAGAGTTTTTCAAGAATATGGATACCTCCTTATAACCTTTCCTGCTCATATAGAGTATTCTCACCGTCCTTATGTCTTGAAAGAGGAATTAATTCAGCTTGCCACAAACTTTGCAGGGATAAGTGTTTATGTTATGGGATTTGATCCGCAGTACTATTCTTCTTCCTATGGAACCTTCACTTATTTTGATTCGAGGATAAAATTTTATGGCTATAATCTGAAAAAATTAAGGGAGATAACTTCAGCCGTAGAAAAAACGCTGAAAGCAAACCCCCGAATTAAAGAAGTGATAACTGTCTCCAGCAGGTATGGCTGGAGGCTCGAGACGTTTGCCTATGTTTTAAAAATAGATAAAGAAGCTTTGATAAAATATGATATCAATCTTCCCTACCTCTACTATCATCTCGGGCCCCTTATCAGGGGAAGGATTTCTTCCCGGCAGATGATAAAGATTGGCGGAAAAGAGATGGATCTCTCTATAAAATTTCCCGAGGCAGATGAGATGGATCTCAAATCCCTCCAAGATGCCCTCATCAGAACTCGAAAAGGAGAGTACTTAAGATTGGCGGAAATATCGACACTTGAAGAAAGACCTATTGCTGGCTCCATAGATAGGGAAAACCAGCAGTTCCAGCAGACAATTATGTGGGAATTCAGAGGACCCGGTAAGGCTGCCCAGAAATATAAAGAGGCTGTTTTTTCAAAATTAGATTTACCCCCGGGCTTCTCCGCCACTTTAGAAGAGACATGGGCATGGACTGAAGAAGAAAAAGGGCAGATAAAATTTGCCATAATCTTTTCTCTTATAATCATTTACATGATTCTTGCTTCTCTTTATGAATCGCTCATCCATCCTTTTTTCATCCTTTTAGCTGTGCCCCTGGCCTTGATTGGAGTTTTCGTGGCATTTGTTATAGCTGACTTTCCCTTTGATTCCTCAGCTTATATAGGTGTTATTCTGCTGGGAGGGATAGTGGTCAACAATTCCATCCTCCTTGTCGATCATATTAATCTTAGAAGAAGGCAGGGTCTTCCACTTCTTGAAGCAGTTTTGAAAGGAGCAAGAGAAAGAGTCAGGCCCATTTTTCTCACAACAGTCACAACCGTCTTAGGAATGTTCCCCATGGTTTTGATCCAGGTAGAAGAGGGAAAAAGGCAGATCTGGTCATCCCTGGCGCTTTCGGCTGTTGGCGGGCTCATAACCTCAACAATCTTTATCCTGATTGCCATCCCCATTTTTTATTTCTACGGGGATAGAATTCGTACCTGGATGTATGGAAAAGCAAAAGAGATC
>SOIV01000132.1 GCA_004377005.1 Candidatus Aminicenantota bacterium
ATTGTTTTACGGCTTTTCAAGACGGAGGAGGAATTTTTTGAGATCGAGCCCGCCAGTGAAGCCTCCTATGCTTCCGTCAGAGGAGAGAACTCTGTGGCAGGGAATAACAATAAGCAGGGGATTCCGGGATAGAGCTTGACCAATGCTCCTGTAGCCCCGGTGATTCAATTTTTTGGCGAGAAATTTATAAGTTTGCGTTTTCCCGTAGGGAATTTTTCTTGTTTCCAGCCAGACTTTTCTCTGATAAGGAGTTCCAGAAATGAAGTCAAGAGGAAGGGAGGTGAAGTCTTCTTTCTTCCCCTCGAAATATTGGCTAAAGAGTTTTTCTTCCCGGTGAAATTTCTTTCTCTGAAGCTCAAGAAGGATAGACTTTCTTTTAAAGAATTCAGTAATCTCTTCGAAACGGTTTCGGTTCTTCAGGGACGAAGCGAGGCTTAATCCCTTTTCACTCTTGGCAAGGAAGATTTTACCCAGGGGAAAATCAAGGATTGTGTAAAACATGCGGTTTTCTAAATACCTAAGGAGAGTCTTTCTGCAAGAGGAGAGGGCAAGCCCTCCTTCAGGATTTTCCTCTGAGCTTCTTCAATATCATACTCCATGCGGTAGAACTTGACTTTTCTTGCTTTGGAATCATAGATGGCGCATGCTGCCAGAGGGCTTCTATCCCGGGGTTGTCCAACCGCACCCGGATTAATAAGGTATTTAACGCCTTTTTCAATTTTAATCTCGTTGGAGTTGCCTGTCAGAAAAGTTCCATCCACAAGATGATCTTTTTCAGCGTAGACAAACGGGAAGTGGGTATGACCAAAGAAACAGATGGGAGTGGTTATATGTTCGAAAGCTTCTGCGGCGTCGAATTCTCCAAAAATATAATGATCTTCGTCAAAAGGCGCGCCATGGCAGATCGTTATATCCTTGTGGATAATCTGTGGCCCAGCTTTTAGATGGTGGAGAAAATCCAAGTTTTTCTTGTTGATGTGGTCCGCTGTCCAGTGAATGGCAGAGGCGGCAATGGGATTAAAGGTCTGGACAGAGTCGAGGCCGCAGACAGCCTTATCGTGGTTTCCCCGGATTATAGAGAGGGGTTTAAGAGAGCGAACTTTTTGGATGATTTCGTCAGGAGAGGCGCCGTAGCCAACCAGGTCGCCGAGAAAAATGTAATGGTCAATTTTCCTTCTCTGGATAAGTTTATGAAGCGCAAGATAAGATTCTAAATTTCCGTGGATGTCAGTAAAGATCAAATAGCGCATTCTTCGATTCCTTTGGCTTTTTCTTGTAATGAATTATACATTTTATGGGCCTTGTAAGAGCTTCTCACCAGAGGGCCTGATTCAACATCTCTGAACCCGAAATCTAAAGCGATTCTTTTCAAATGTTTGAACTCAAGAGGGGAGTAGTATTTCCGGACAGGTGCGTGTGTTTTTGAAGGCTGGAGGTACTGGCCTATGGTTAAGAGATCGCAGAAGACTTCCCTCAGGTCAGAAAAGGATCGGATGATTTCTTCTTTTTTCTCTCCCAAGCCAACCATGAGTCCTGATTTGGTCACAGCAGCCATTTCTTTCGCCTTTTTCAGAACATCTAAGGACCGATTGTAGTTCTCGCTGGGGCGGTTTATTTGAGGGTAGAGGCGCTCTGTTGTCTCCAGATTATGATTTAAGATATCTGGCTGGGCTCGAGAGACCTGTTCCAGAGCCTTCTCATCGCCCTTGAAATCTGGTATCAAGACCTCTACTTTGACCCCGGGTGTTCTCTCTTTTATCGCCCTTATTGTTGCGGCAAAGAGAGAAGCTCCGCCGTCAGATAGATCATCCCTTGTTACCGAAGTTATGACTGCATAGCGGAGACCAAGCAAAGAGACAGCCTCTGCTACATGCTCAGGCTCGTCCGGAGAAGGAGGTGAGGGGAATCCTTTTTCCACGGCACAGAACGCACATCCCCGCGTGCAGGTTTCTCCAAGAATCAGGAAAGCGGCTGTCTTTCGGGACCAGCACTCAGCGACATTAGGACATTTTGCACTCCGGCAGATTGTGTTGAGCTTCCCTTTTTTAAGGGTGTTGGAGACGTGGAAAAAATTTTTGTGAGAGGGGAATTTAACCTTAAGCCAATGCGGCTTTTTTGTTGGTTGTATTTCCGGGAGGGCCGACACCATTCCTGCTCTGGATGAAAATAATTGCTTAACCTAAATTAAAAATAGTTTCCTCTTAAAGTCGAGACGAAATATTAATACTCTAATTCTTTATCTCTCTTCATGCGTCTCCGCATCCTTTTGCGTGCCAGGGCATCCTTCATTCTTCTTTTCTCGCCGGGCTTATAGTAGACAGAATGTTTTTTAATCTCTTTGATTATTGCTTGCTGTTGAACTTTTCTTTTGAATCTTCTAAGAGCACTTTCTATTGATTCGCCTTCTTCAACAACTATGAACGCCAAGAATATTCACCTCCTTAGTTGTGTTGGTATCAGTTTTTTATATCTGAATCTTCCTGCCATGTCAAGGCAAATCCAATAAAATGTAGGGGTTTGGTTCATCAAACCCACCTTTGTGGTTTAATTAATTATGTCTATCCATATATTTTGTAGCGATTTTGATTCATCAAACCCGCATAGATGCCTTTAACGACGAGGCGTCGCTCTTATTCCAAGATAGTAGGCAACGTTTGCGTGAGGGTCGATCTTCGTTTTTATTCTGCCTGGCAGAGCGCTTAGAACCGGATTTAAGCCTGG
>SOIV01000301.1 GCA_004377005.1 Candidatus Aminicenantota bacterium
AGGAATAATTCAAGTTTTGCAAGTCTGGCCCCATTTTATATAATAGATGCCATGAAACACATCATTGGCTTACTCCTACTCTCCTGGCTTAGTTCTTCTCCTACTGTTGAAGATATCGCTCTTAAAGTAGAGAGGAAACTTCGCTCAGTCCAATCTATCCAATCTAATTTTAATCAAATATACTACTCTTCCTCGGTTTCTACCCCTCTGATAGAGAAGGGAAAATTTTATTTCAAAAAACCAGACTTGATGAAATGGGAGTATAAAGATCCGGAGGAGAAGATTTTCCTCTACAAAGAAGGAGTCTTCCTTCTGTATATTCCAGAGGATAAAGAGCTTTTCCGGAGTTACTCATCAAAAGAGAAGTATGAGTCAGAGATCCTTTCTCTTCTTTCTGGTAAGAGGCGACTGAATGAAAACTATTTGATCGAGCCTGGCTCTTTCCCTTCAGAAAATAAAAAGGCGCTGCAGCTAAAATTAACTCCCAGAGAAGAAGGTGAATACACGTACATCCTTCTGGAAATAGACGAAAAGACCTGGCTTATCCGAAGAGCCATTTTTTTTGATTGGGCCGGAAATAAAAATGAGTTTAAGTTTTCCCAGATAAAGACAGATGTTCGACTATCTAAAAAGGTGTTTGAGTTGAAAGTACCTGCAGATGTTGAAATTATCGAGGATGAATCAGACAAGAAAAGTGAATGCCCCTAAAAAATACTCCAAACCTAAACCATCTCCGCCCGTTTTCGTATAAACTTTTGAGGACAGGATGTCCTCCATGAATGAAGATAAAGAACTCGTCGAAAGGACAATCAAAGGAGAGAAAGAGGCTTTTGAAATGATTATCCAAAAGTATCAACAACCCCTGCTGAACTACATCGGCCGCACGGTTGGAGAGCGTGAACTGGCTCTAGATTTTACCCAGGAAGTATTTATAAAGACATATTCTTCTCTTCATTCCTATAAGCCTCAGTATAAATTCAGCACCTGGCTTTTCAAAATTGCATCCAATTTTATCATTGATTACTGGCGAAAGAAAAAAATTGACGCCTTCTCCCTTGACCAGCAGGAGCAAGACAGCGACCTTCCTCCTCTTCAAGTTCCTGATAAGGAACCTTCCATCGTGAAAAAGTTTGAAATCTCCGAGCTCAGGGAAAAAATTGAACAAGCCTTAGAAAAAATTCCAGCTCCTTTAAGAGAAGTGTTTGTCTGGAGGCATATCAACGAATTCAGCTATGAAGAAATGGCAGAAATAAAAGGCTTGCCAGTAGGAACGATCAAAAACAGAGTCTTTCAAGCCAGAGAATTAATTCGAAAGCGCTTGGAGGAGAAAGCATGAAATGCCTCAGCATTGAACAGATTTATCTTTGTATAGAGAAAGAGCTTCCCCTTAGTGAAAATAAAAAAATCGAAGAGCACCTAGCTACCTGCCGAAAATGTAAAAATGCTCTTGAAGAAAGAAGGCACTTGCTTCAGGCCTCAGAAAATCTCCCCCTCTGGCAAATACCTCCCGATTTCACCCAGCAGGTCATGGCTAGAATTTTCCCGATCAGAGTTCCCCTCTCTGCATGGCTCACAGCCGCATATGCCGGTTTCGGGTCAATCATCTTAGCAATCTTTATCCTCTTCCTAGTTATAGGTCAAAATTTCTCAGGTATTCTTACCAGCCTTAATCATAGCCTGTGGAATTTCGTAAGAAATCTTTCTCCAGTCTTTGTGAAACTCTTTAAGGTAGCATCTCTTTTCATCAAAACTCTTCAACAATTCTTTGAATATATCATCAAAGTCTTCGCTTCGTTGACAACTATCATAAGTCCCCAAGTCCAGATAATCATTATCACAACCGCCATTATTTTAATCGCTTTCTCTATCTATGGAATAAAAAGAAAAATATTGATTGGAGAACAAGCATGAAAAATAAGATATTGTTTGTCCTTATCCTTCTTTTCCTTATCTCAGGATCTATCCCTCTCCAAAGTCAGCAGAGCTTTACCTTGAAGAAAGACATCGTTGTCGCTGAAGGCGAAGTCCAAGATAATATCGTCACTTTTGGGGGAGTAGTCCATATCAACGGAAGAGTCAAAGAAGGCGTTATCGCCTTCGGAGGAGAAGTTATTATAACTGGCGAAGTAGGGGATGTAGTTTTAGGATTCGGCTCAATCATCACTCTGGAGCCCACAGCTCGCATCAGGGGAGATGTCGCCTCTATAGGAGGCACGCTCATCAAAAAGCCCGGGTGCATTGTCGAAGGAGATACGATTTATTTTAAGACTTCGGAAGACATCACAAAGTTATTTGAGGAAGGATTAAGAGGTTTCCTTTCTGTTTCTCTGATTCCTTTACTTTTGATTATTAAATTGATCTCTGTTTTCATCTGGTTTCTCCTCGCCTTATTGATAACAGCTTTTTTCCCTCGTCAGATTTCCTATGCCTCTGCTCAAATCAGAAAATCCTTCTGGCCAATTACTGGCACAGGCCTTTTAAGCATTATTATTTTTTCTGGTTTAATCATCTTTTCAGCCTTACTTTCCCTGGTTTTGATAGGTATTCCTATCCTCCTCGCTCTCATTATAATAGGCTTTGTCATTAAAATCTTTGGTCGAGTTATCCTTTTCTACTTCTTTGGAGAAAGCCTTATCAACGCTTTCGGGAAGGGCAAAATATCTCCGCTTCTGGCTGTCGTTCTAGGTCTGATTCTTGTGAGTCTCGTTTCC
>SOIV01000298.1 GCA_004377005.1 Candidatus Aminicenantota bacterium
TTTTCGCTTTTCTCGGACTCTCTTTATAAGAGAAAGAAATGGCTCATACTCTTGTTGATTCCCATGCTCATTTGGACATGGAGGAATTTGATGAAGACCGTGATCAGGTCGTCCAGAGAGCTTTCCAGGAAGGAATCAAATCCATACTTTGCCCTGCAGATCTTACCAATCCCAAAAGCATACAGAAAACTTTCGATTTAACCGAAAAATACGAGAGTTTCATCGCTGCAGCAGGAGTGCATCCGCATCAAGCTAAATACTTCACTCCGAGTCACACCCAAAGAATAGAGGAACTAGCCGGAGATAAAAAAATCAAAGCTGTGGGAGAAATTGGGCTTGACTTTCACTATGACTTCTCCCCGCGCCAGAAGCAAGAAGAAGTCTTCCGTCACCAGCTCAGCGCAGCTCAGAAATTGGGGCTTCCTGTCGTGGTCCACAGTCGAAATTCAGGTAAGGAAGTGGCTCAGGCCATAGAAGAGGAGCATTTCAGCAAGGGAGGCATACTGCACTGCTTTACCGAAGATTGGACACTGGCAAAACGAATGATGGATCACAATTTCCTTATCTCCTTTTCCGGGATTCTAACATTTCCCAAGGCCCACCCTTTAAGAGAGATTGCCAAAAAAATACCTCTAGAAAAGCTTCTGGTTGAGACTGATTCCCCTTATCTCGTCCCTTTTCCTCTTAAAGGCAAAAAAAAGAGGAATGAACCGGCCCATGTGATAGAAACCGCCAAAGTTCTTGCTGGAATAAAGAAGATCTCTTTGGATAAACTGGCTCGCGCAACTTCTCAAAATTTCGAATCTCTTTTTATGTTTGAAATAAAAAATCCGAGATGCTAAGATAAGGGTGGCTTATTGAATTTTTTTAATTAAAGAATGTTCAGGATCCGGGGAAGGATCATAACAACAAAGCCATAATATCCTCCTGCAAAAAGAAGATATAAAAAGGCCTTGGAAGACCAATGTCGTTTAGAAATTAAAGATGAGTGAATTAGCCGGAAATTCTATCAAATCTCGCGTGGAAAAAAGTCCAAGCCTGAGAAGACTGTACAACAACATCATGAAGGATCTGGAAGAAGTAGAGCTGGAGCTCAGACTTTTTTCCCGCTCTCCTAACAAACTCATCTCCGATATCAGCACCTATCTTTTTCAAACAAACGGCAAAAGGATAAGACCTGCACTCTTATTACTTTGTTCCAAATTATTAGGCTATAAGGGAAAAGAACATATCCTCATGTCCACCTTGGTTGAAGCTATTCATACAGCCAGCCTCATCCATGATGATATCATCGACAATTCAAAAATAAGGAGGGGAAGGGAGTCCATCCACGCCAGATGGGGTCCAAACATTACTGTTCTCCTGGGTGACTATCTGTATATAAAAGCCCTTGGCCTCTCTCTACAGAGCAAACACCGCCAGATCATCCAAATTCTAACCAGCATTTCTGCCAGAATGGTCGAAGGGGAACTGACTGAATACTACCTGAGTGGAAATCTGGGATTGGCAGAAAAAGATTACTTGGATATCATCAATAAAAAGACTGCATCTCTTTTCTCCGCTTCTTGCCGAATAGGAGGTATTCTTGGAAAGGCCTCCAAGAAAGAAGAAAATTACCTGGCAGAATATGGTGCAAATCTGGGAATGTCTTTTCAAATAATTGACGATCTTCTTGACTTTACAGGAGACGAAAAAACCCTGGGCAAGCCAATTCTTTGCGATTTAAGCGAAGGCCGTATCACTTTGCCCTTAATATACACTCTGAATAATGACGGCAGAGAAAATAAAAAACGTGTAATTGAACTACTGAAGCAGAAGAATCAGGACAAGGAATCTCTTGAGGAGATTCTTAAAATTGTCAAATCAAACGGTGCTCTTGATTACACGCACAAAAAAGCAGAAGAGTTTTCGCATAAATCCAGAGAAATCATATCTCAATTCCCTAAATCTACCCATCGAGAAGCTTTAAGTTTATTATCGGAGTTCATCCTCAAGAGAAGGAACTAGGACCATTATAAAGGGTTAGGGTCAAAAAAACTTTAAAGGAATTCAAGTTATCCTTTATTGTTTGCTCTTCGTGCGTTACTAATTTATGTGCCTCTATAGCTGTTCACCTATGAATATTGTGATGTTCGAGATGCAAAAACCTTCAGAGCGGAAAAGCTAAAAAATGAAGATCCTACGGAAGGGAATTGATGGTTGAAATAGAAGTAAAAATCAGAATTATTGACATAAAAAACCTCGGAGAAAAAATCTTGCAGCTCGGAGCCAAACTGGAAAAAGAACGTTTTTATGAAGAAAACACCCTTTATGACTTTCCTTCAAAGATTCTTTACAAAAAGCGGCAAGCATTAAGACTTCGCAAAATAAATAAGAAATCTTTCTTGACATTCAAAGGGCCCCCTCAAAAATCAAGGAAATTTAAAATAAGAGAAGAATATGAAACAGAAGTGAAAAACGAAAAACAATTGAGAAAAATACTAAAATCCTTAGGGTTTATTCCTGTCTTCAATTATGAAAAACACAGAACGGTCTACAGAAAAAAAAGCTTGAAAATATCTCTGGATGAAACATCTATCGGAAACTTTATCGAGCTGGAGGGCAAAAGAGGGGAAATTGTAAAATTTGCCAACGCCCTAGGCGTTTCAAAAAGAGAATTCATCAAGCTGGATTATATCCAGCTTATTAAAAAAGAGTCGGCGAAAACTTAG
>SOIV01000253.1 GCA_004377005.1 Candidatus Aminicenantota bacterium
TTTTAAAAGGAGGGATTGATGAAATCACTAAAAAACATAAAACTTTTATTTTTCATTGCTATCATTATGACTTTTTCTTTTCTTGGTTTCGGCCAGAGTGTTCCGGAACCTGAAGAGGTTTTTGGTTTCAAAATCGGAGCTGATTATCATTTAGCTACCTATACCCAGGCCATAGAATACTTTAAAAAACTCGAGGAGAACTCTAGCAGGATTAAACTGTTTAAAGAGGGAAAAACATCAATGGGACAGACTCTAACCTATGCTGTCATCTCCTCTGAGGAAAACTTGGGCAATCTTGAGAAATATAAGCAGATAATTAAAAAACTCTCTTTAGTAAAAGGTCTTTCTGACGCTGAAGCCAGTAGATTTTCAAAGGAAGGGAAAGCAATAGTGTATATCGATGGGGGTCTCCATGCAAATGAATGTGCTCCTGCTCAACACAATATTCAGCTTGCTTATGATTTAGTAACGGCAAAAGATGCGAAAACACTCAGAATCCTTAATGATGTTATTCTAGTTCTTGTTTTTGCAAATCCGGATGGGATGAATCTTCTGGCTGAATGGTACCATCCTAACGTTGGCACTCCTTTTGAGGTCTCCCGTATGCCCATGCTGTACCACATATATGCAGGACACGACAACAACCGGGACTCCTATATTGCCAATTTAATAGAAACACAACATCTGACCAGGTTGGTTAACAAAGAATGGTATCCGGTTATCCTGTATAATCATCATCAAACAGCTCCTTTTCCTGCCCGTATCTGGACTCCTCCCAACTCAGAACCTACAAATCCTAACGTTCATCCTCTTATTGTTCGCTGGCAAAACCTGATTGGCTCTGCCATGGGCGCTGCTTTTGACAAGGAAGATAAAGAAGGAGCCATCTCCAGACTCATTTTTGACACATGGTATCCAGGCTATGTGACTCAGGTTGTGGATTCCCATAATATCATATCCATTCTTACGGAAACCGCTCTTTATCGCTACGCAACACCTTATTTTTACACTATCCGGGATTTTCCCACACAGTACCGTGATTTAACGATGGCTGCCTTTTACCCGAATCCCTGGAAAGGAGGCTGGTGGCGCCTCAAAGATGCAGTGGATTACTGTCTGACAGCATCCAGAGCTGTTCTTGATGTAGCTTCGAAATACCGCGAGGAGCTACTATTCAACAAGTATAAGATGGGCAAGGATGTTATCAATAGATTCAGCAAAGAACCCCCTCATGCCTGGATAATTCCCGTGAATCAGCGTGACCCGGGAACCGCTTCTCTTCTTCTCAACCGAATGATTCTCCTGGGAGTCGATGTCTACAGGAGCGATGAATCTTTTACCTGTGACGGAATAAAATATCCAGTTGGAACTTACGTCATCCCTATGACCCAGCCCTTTGCTCTTTTCATCAAAAATGTGTTTGAAGAACAGAACTATCCAGACCTCAGGAAATACCCGGATCTGTGGCAGGGTATTGTCGATCCGGTAAAATTTGAAGGGGCTCCGTTTGAATCCTACGATATGATGGGCTGGACGCTTCCCTACCAGTTTGGGGTGAAGGTCTATGCAGCTAATTCACTAATAGAGTCAAAAATGACCAGGGTAAAAGAAGTCAAGCTTCAGCAAGGGAGCATTGTGGGCAAGCCCGGACATTCCTATCTTATTCGGCATGAAGACAATAATAGCTTCACAGCAACGAATAGAATTCATAAACAGGGAGGCAAAGTTTTCTGGGCAAAAGGCTCCATTTCAGCTAATAACGCACGTTTTCCTGAAGGCACAATCATCGTTCCTTCAGCAAGCGTTAAAGGATCTTTCATGGAGAAATTGGCCAAAGACCTTGACCTTAAAATAACGGGCATTTCTCGTGACCCTAAAGTCAAGACTTTAAGCCTGAAGTCAGTTCGACTGGGGATGTATAAATCCTGGCTTGCGAGCGCAGATGAAGGCTGGACAAGATTAATCTTGGAGAAGTACGAATTCCCCTATTCGAGCATTCATGATGCGGATATCCGCGCGGGAAATCTTAATGCGAACTACGATGTCATCATCATGCCCGATACCTACAGGCCTGAAGCGGTGATAAACGGATACGCCAAAGGAACCATGCCACCAAAGTATGTAGGGGGAATCACTCCTGGAGGTGTTCGCAATTTGAAACTGTATGTCGAGAAAGGTGGAACTTTAATTTTCATGAATGCTACCTGCAACCTGGCTGTTGAACATTTCGGCCTGCCAGTCAGGAATGTTTTAAAAAAAGTAAAAAAAGGTGAATTTGTATGCACCGGGTCCATTCTTCGGATGGAATTTGATGCCAGCCACCCCTTGGCCTACGGCATGCCCAAAGAAGCAGCCACAATATTCGATAATAGCTGTGCTTTTGATGTTATGCCCTCATTTGGGGCAAAAAAGGAACCTAAAAGTATATCCAAGTACGCTGAAGAAAATCTTCTGATGAGCGGTTGGATCTATGGTGATAGAGTAATTCGCCAAAAAGCAGCGATCCTGGATATTCCTTACGGAAAGGGCAAGATAATCCTTCTGGGCTTCCCGGTTCAGTTTAGAGCGCAATCCTACGGGACTTTCAGGCTCCTCTTCAATTCTATTTTTTATGCAGGAGTTGGATAGTTATTTGAGGAAGCGGTCGAAGAAGTCTGCAGTTGCTTTGTAGACCTTTAGCCATATAT
>SOIV01000305.1 GCA_004377005.1 Candidatus Aminicenantota bacterium
AAGAAAAAAGAAAGGGTCTTCCGCAGTCTTGGCTTTTATCGTCATAGCCTCTGTTTTTCTTCTTATTATAGGCGGAGCCTTTGTTCTGTACCATATCAAAGGAAAGAGAATAACAACGAAAGATATCGCTGCAAGTGAAAAGGTGATCGGGCTCGAATTCACCTCCAAAGAAAGAAAAATGATGCTGGATAATGTAAGGAAAAACCTTTCGAGATTCAGAGAGTTGAGAAGAGTTTCCCTTCAAAACAGTGTTCCTCCAGCTCTGTTTTTTAATCCTGTTATACCTGGGATGGATTTGTTAAAGGACCGGAAGCCTTCAAAAATGCCTGAGGCTTCGGGTATTCAAGTGCCTTCTAATTTCGAAGAGTTAGCCTTTTATCCCGTAACAGAACTCGCACAGCTGATAAAATCGAGGAAGATAACTTCAACCGAGCTCACCCAACTTTACATCGAACGGCTTAAAAAATTTGGTCCCCGCTTGGAATGTGTCATCACTTTGACAGAAGAATTGGCTTTAGCTCAAGCAAAGCAGGCTGACAAAGAAATAGCTTCGGGCCGCTACAGAGGACCTCTTCACGGCATCCCTTGGGGGGCAAAGGACCTTCTTTCTACAAAGGGAATCAAGACGACCTGGGGGGCCATGCCTTACAAAGACCGAATCATAGATGTAGATGCCACTGTGGTTAAACGACTCGAGGAAGCAGGAGCAGTGCTTGTGGCCAAACTCACGATGGGAGCCTTAGCCTGGGGGGACGTCTGGTTTGACGGAAAAACAAAAAATCCCTGGAATCCAGAACAAGGTTCGAGCGGCTCATCTGCTGGTCCGGCCGCTGCCACGGCTGCTGGCCTGGTAGGATTTTCCATCGGCACTGAAACTTGGGGTTCTATTGTTTCCCCTTCTGCAAGATGCGGTGTAACCGGACTGCGCCCCACTTTCGGCCGCGTGAGCCGCTATGGGGCCATGGCTTTAAGCTGGAGCATGGACAAAATCGGTCCCATCTGCCGCTCTGTTGAAGATTGTTCTCTGGTCTTCAACGCTATATACGGCCCGGATGGAAAAGACTTTACCGTTGTCAATCTCCCCTTTAACTGGGATCCGTCGCTTGATCTCAAGGATATCCGTATCGGCTACCTGAAAAAGGCCTTTGCCAGAAAATACAGAAACAAGAAAAACGATGAAGCTTCACTCGAAGCTCTCCGTTCCCTTGGAGTGGAACTTGTTCCTTTTGATCTTCCAGAACTTCCAGTTAACGCGCTCTCTTTTATCCTGAATGCAGAGGCTGCAGCAGCCTTCGATGAACTCACCCGAAGCAACAGGGATGACTTGCTGGTTAGACAGATAAAACAAGCCTGGCCGAACACCTTCCGGCAGGCAAGGCTCATTCCCGCTGTGGAATATATTCAGGCTAACCGCGTCAGGACTCTCCTCATGGAGGAGATGGCCCAGAAGATGAAAGGAATAGATGTATATATCGCTCCCTCTTTCGGAGGGAACAACCTCCTTTTAACAAATCTCACCGGACATCCTGCAGTCGTTGTGCCCAACGGATTTGATGAAAAGGGAAGCCCGACGAGCATCTCTTTTATCGGGAATCTCTTTGAAGAAGCCAAAACTCTACGGATAGCCAAGGCCTTCCAAGATGTAACAGACTTTCACCGTAAACACCCTGACCTGAAAAAGAATTTCTAAACGATTTGAATTTTAGTGCTGAATAATATTATTTAGAAAAGGCCGCTAAAGAGAACATCGGCATGAAAGAGCTCTCGAGTCCTTCGCCTGACTCTCCATTCTACTGTATCTTTTACGGTGAAATAAAACCAGAGTTTATCAAAAAACTTTAACTTTTTTATGTAGTACTGAGAAAAATCCGTGAAGTTATCAACAATGATTTTGCCGACTTCATTGTCTTTTGCGTCGAGAACAATAATCCTGAAGATTTCTTTCTCTTCCTCCCCTTCTGTTACTGTTTCCATCTCCAGCTTGCCATATATCTTTGCCCTTTCTATTCCTTCCCACCCCTCGTTTTTATTGAAGGCGAGGTTTTTTAAGACCTGAAATTCTTCTCTCGCTTTCAGGTCCAAATAATCATCTATTACGAATTCTTCGGTTCTTGTAAAAACGTTCCTCCAATCTCTCTCTGACTCTTTAACCTCAATGTCATTCGCTATTAATATGGAAGGCTTTTCTGGGGAAAATGCTCCTCTGCCTTTTATCTCTTTGCCGACAAGTGTACTAACATCACCTGACTCTATCGGGCCTTGAACTATAATGTCAAATCCACTGGCTTCGGGAATAAAAAGATATTTTCCGATACCGACATGGACAACACCTTCAAATAGAATAATGCCTTCCTTAGCCACCAGGCCCTCTTCCCCCAGAGCCATTTCTTCTCCTGCTTTTTTCTTGCAGGAAATACTTCCTCCAATCACTAATAAAAGCGCTAATAAGCTAAAACCGAGAGTCAGAACGATCTTCTCCTGCTTATTTTTTCCTTCAGTTGAAACTGATATCTTAATAGCCATAACTCATACCTCCAAATCTTTAATCATTCAATAAAATGATAATTAACCGGGGGCGAAAAATCTCCTCTTTACTAAATAAAAAACATCCTTTCTCTGGATTTAAATTAGGGTATTTTATACCACTGAAAAAAATAAAAGTAAAGAAGAAAATTCAA
>SOIV01000030.1 GCA_004377005.1 Candidatus Aminicenantota bacterium
GCCCACCTTTTGGATGTATATATTTTTGAATATTAGAGAAGGAGTGAGATTATGTATAAGACTCTCATGTACGAAAAAAAAGAAAATATCGGTCTCCTGACCATCAATCGTCCGGAGAAAATGAATGCAATTTCGCAGGAATTGACAGCTGAATTGAGTCTATTTCTTGACGAAATTGAAAATGATGATGAATTGAGAGTGATTGTAATAACCGGAGCAGGAGATAAGGCATTTGTGGCAGGAGCAGATATAAATGAGCTTGTTGACCGGGATGCCAGATTAGGGCGGAGGGTCTCACGTGAAAGACAGGAGATTTTTTCGCGCATAGAAAATCTACATGTCCCTGTCATAGCAGCGGTCAACGGATATGCCCTGGGAGGAGGCTTGGAGCTGGCTCTAGCTTGTTCCATCAGAATCTGCTCGGAGAAGGCTCAGTTTGGAGCCCCAGAGGTCAAGCTGGGGATTATTCCAGGAGACGGGGGAACCCAGCGCTTGCCTCGCTTAGTAGGGCAGGGCAGAGCCATGGAGATGATAATTACTGGTGATTTTATCGACGCCCAGGAAGCCTACAGAATAGGACTTGTAAATAAGGTTTTTCCTCCAGAGAAATTGAAGGAAGAGGCGATGGAGCTTGCTAAAAAAATAGCCTCAAGACCACCCTTGGCAGTTAGATACGCCAAAGAAGCGGTGAACAGAAGCCAGGAAGGGGACTCAGCTTCAGGTTTTGCCCTTGAATCCTATCTTCATGCCCTTTCCTGCACCACAGAAGATAAAAAAGAAGGCGTTTCTGCTTTCTTGGAGAAGAGAAAAGGCAAATTCAAAGGCAAATAATTTATTTAATATAAGGCCTATCTTTTTATTATGGATTAATCTTTATAATATTATAGATTAGTGGAGCTCTTATCTTAATAAATCAGACATAAAAAAGTAAATTAAGTTAAGGGATAACGATAGACCTCAAGGATTCCCCTTTTCTCATCAAATCAAAAGCATCGTTTATCTCGTCAAGTTTGAACTTATGGGTAACCACGGGCTTAAGCTGAATTTTTCCAGTTCTTACCATTTCTATGATCTTTGGATAGTCCACAGGTCGACAGCCTAAGGAACCTTTAATTTCGATTTCTCGAAACATCAGCCTCCCTGCATTAAGGGAAACACTGTGACGGGTGTAGCCTACCTGGCAGTGAAGACCCCCTGCTTTGACAGAGCTTGAGGCTAACTCTATTGTCTTTGGATTTCCGATGGCTTCGATGGCAATGTCAGCTCCGCCTCCAGTTAGAGCTCTTATTTCTTTGAGAAGCGCCTTGTCTTCTTTGCCTGAGGCGTTAATTGTAGACTGGGCGCCTAACTTCTTGGCCATTTCTAGTTTTTTATCCACAATATCCACCGCAATGACAGAACCTCCTGCAGCTGCTGCTACTTGAACAACATTAATGCCCACTCCTCCGCAGCCAAAGACGACGACTGAGTCGCCGGGCTGGACCTTAGCCCTGTTTTTAACAGCATGAAAGGGGGTAGAGATGGCATCAGCAATAATACTTGATTCTTCAAGGGGGAGGTCTTCGGGGAGGTGCTGGCAGTCTTTGGCTGGCGCTTTGGTGTATTCAGCATAAGCGCCATCAATATGATTCCCCAACATGACCATGTTAAGACAGATATTCTCTCGACCCAGGCGGCAGTTAACGCAGTAACCACAAGAAAAAACAGGCGGAATGAGGACTCTATCACCAGCCTTAAAGTCTTTTACATCTGCACCAACTTCCTCCACTATGCCAGAAGGTTCGTGGCCCAGGATCATCGGCGGCTTTTTAAAGGTAGGAACACCATGGTCTATATAATGTAAATCCGTGTTGCAAACCCCGCAGGCTGCGATTTTTACCAGAATTTCGCTCGGTTCTATCTTTGGAGTCTCAACCTCTTCAATCTTGAGAGGCTGATTAGGCTCATAGAATACAGCAGCTTTCATTTCTTCCTCCTTTATCTGTTTTTCCAGAGAGGTTTTCTTTTTTCCATAAAGGCTTTCAATCCTTCATGAGCATCTTCAGATGTCATTAACTCTTCAAGGTAGATCTTCTCAAGTCTTTCTAATCCCTCTAAAAAGTTTGTCTCCAAACCCAGGTTGATTCCTTTTTTTGAATACTTCAGCCCTACCAAGCTCAATTCTGTAAAGGGCTGGATAAAACTCTCGAGCTCTGAATCAAAAGAAGCTAGCGGAACGACTTTGTTGATCAAACCGATTTGTTCAGCTTCTTGAGCTTCAATAATCTTTCCGGTTAAAAGGAGTTCAGAAGCCTTTTTTAATCCAACCAGGCGAGGCAGGACCAGCAGCGCAACTGGGGGGAATACAGAGAGTTTTATTTCAGGCTGTCCGATTTTCAAATTATCAGCCGCAAAAATTAAATCGCAGAAAATAGCAATCTCGCATCCTCCGCCTAAGGTTAATCCTTTAGAGGCGGCTATGGTTACTTGATCTAATTTGTGCAGGTTGCGGAAGATGTCATGGAAGACTTGAATCATTTTCTCTACTTTATCTTCTGTATGGTCAACAACGTCCACTCCTGCTGAGAAGGCTTTTTCTCCGCTGCCAGATATGACCAGAACTTTAACCTCTTTGTTTCCGGCTAAAGAGCCCAAGGCATCGTTTATTTCTTCCAT
>SOIV01000046.1 GCA_004377005.1 Candidatus Aminicenantota bacterium
CTGTTGACCGCTTCCTTGTAAAAATAATAATATAGGAATGGGTTTTCGGAGATTCTGGTTAAGTTAATATGAGTAGAGAGGAAAATTTACTTAAATCCATAGAATTATTAAAAGAAATTGGCGTCAAAAATGATTCCATCCGGGTCATAAAACATATCCCTGCCCAAGAAGGACAATACTGCGAGTATCCCTCCGATGTCCACCCTGCTCTTGCTGAAGCCCTGAAAGAAAAAGGATTTTTAAAACTCTACACGCATCAGCATCTTTCATGGCGCTTGCTCAAGGAAGGAAAAAACATTGTTGTTGTCACTCCAACCGCTTCAGGAAAAACGCTTTGTTACAACCTCCCAGTGCTTGAGGCAATCCTTAAAAATCCCTCAAGTCGTGCAATCTATCTTTTCCCCACAAAAGCTCTTTCCCAGGATCAGAAGACTGAGCTCAATGAAACAATCAAACATCTTGGGGGAGAAATCAGGATTTTCACCTATGACGGCGACACTCCCCAGGATGCAAGAAAAGCCATAAGAGCTCGCGGACACATCATCCTGACCAATCCCGACATGCTTCACGCCGGAATATTACCTCATCACACAAAATGGATTAAACTCTTCGAAAATCTAAAATACATAGTGATCGATGAGCTTCACAATTATCGCGGTATCTTTGGCAGCCATCTGGCAAATATCCTGAGAAGACTGAAGAGAATCGCTAAATTCTACGGCGCCCAACCCCAATTTATCCTCTGTACAGCCACCATCGCTAATCCTCTGGAGATGGCAGAAAAAATGACAGAAGAGCAGGTCTCCCTTGTTGACAACAATGGCGCTCCTCGCGGAGAAAAGTATTTTATCTTCTTCAATCCGCCGGTGGTCAATAAGTTCTTGGGTATTCGCCGTTCCTATGTCAATGAATCCCGGCGAATTGCTTCTCTCTTCATCAAAAACGACCTTCAAACCATCGTTTTTGCTAAGAGTCGTCTAATCACCGAAATCTTGGTGACCTATCTTAAAGAGGACATCGAAAAGACAATCAAGAACAAAGGCCTTATTCGCGGATACAGGGGAGGATATCTTCCCTTAAAGCGAAGAGAAATCGAAAAGGGTTTAAGAGAGGGAACAATAAAGGGTGTTATCTCTACTAACGCTTTAGAATTAGGGATTGATATCGGAAGCCTTGATATTGCCGTGCTTGCAGGCTATCCAGGCACCATATCAAGCACCTGGCAGAGGGCAGGACGGGCCGGTCGTAAAACAGGAAAATCAGCTGCAGTTTTAGTCGCTTCAAGCGCCCCCATAGACCAGTTCATCATCAATCACCCGGATTACTTCTTCTCAAAAAATCCAGAGAAAGCTTTGATTAACCCGGATAATCTGTCTATTCTTGTCAGTCATATCGAGTGTGCAACCTTTGAGCTTCCCTTTGCTGAGAAAGATAAATTCGGGCGTGTTAAAATCGGAGAAATCCTCAAATTTCTGGAAGAGGAGAAGCTCGTTCATCATTCAAAAGATAAATGGTTCTGGACATCTGATGCTTATCCTGCCGATGGTGTCAGCCTGAGGAGCATAAGTTCCGATAATTTCGTGGTTGTGGATACAAGTAAAAAAACAAGAGTCATCGCTGAAGTTGATTTTTCTTCTGCGCTAACAACCCTGCATCCAAAGGCCATCTATCTGTGTGAGGGAGATCAATATTTTGTGGATAAGCTCGATTATAATCAGAGAAAAGCTTATGTCAAAAAAACAGACGTCGATTATTTCACAGATGCCATAGACTACACTAAAATCAAAATCCTTGATGTTTTTGATAAAAAGAGCCTGGAGAAATGTTCCATCTCCCACGGCGAGGTGCATGTTGCTACACAGGTTGTCGGCTTCAAAAAAATAAAATTCTACACCTCGGAAAATGTAGGTGCAGGAGATTTAAGCCTCCCTGAAAACGAAATGCACACTACAGCCTACTGGTTGACCATACCCTCTGAAATCTTCCATTCCCTTCCCTTTTCCGCAGAGCAAAAGATAAACGGTCTTTTCGGCGTGGCTTATCTTCTCCATCATGTCTCGCCTCTGTTTATGATGTGTGACCTCCATGATGTCGGCGTATCCATCGGTGACAATACAACAGGAAAGTCAGTCCCCCCGCGTAACATTCCCTCTAAAATAACCCGGGGTGAAGAACGGCCTGACTTCACAGATATCGCCTTCGAACCGAATATTTTCATCTTTGACAACTTTCCTGGAGGGATAGGTTTAAGCCCTTCTCTTTTTGAACTGGAAAAAGAGCTCCTTAAACACTGTCAGAAAACGATCGCAGCCTGCCCCTGCAAGGAAGGATGTCCCTCGTGCGTAGGGCCTACTAAAGAAAGCGGCAAACAAGCCAAGCAAGCCGCACTGGAAATACTTATAAGTCTAATTTAATCCCCTATTGATGCATGGGGTCAGGTCTTGCTTTTTGCCTTTACTCATACAAAGGCAATTTATACTAATGCATTAGATTGTGGGCGACCCCGCTCTTTTTATAAATAGGCAGGCGAGCATGGCAAAATCTCATCCTGAAGACAGGAGATATCTGTGCCGCTTTCATCCTAACAATGAAATTTTATGCGTTTGTATGAGATTTTTGAGGCACGCAAAAAACAAGACCTGACCCTACTTATG
>SOIV01000002.1 GCA_004377005.1 Candidatus Aminicenantota bacterium
ATCGGAACGATTTTAGCCGCTTTAGACCAGTGGAGAACAGCCGAGTCTTATGACCCGGAAAAGACCAAAAAGAAGCTCTATTTTATTTACAACAACCCTGACGAAAAGCTTCGTCCTTTCGATAGAAGTCGAAGAGTCCTTGAAGAACCCGGAATCACAAAAATAAACCTCACAACAGGGTCTCAATCGATAACCGGCTCAACCCGGATGCAGGCTACAACAATCGAAACTTTTGTCGTCGGGAATATTCTACAGCAAGCGCTTGATCGCTCTCTAAGAAAATTCCTCTCCAAAAAAGAGATGGCAGCCCTTGGATTTAAAAGTGAACTTCGTCTTGAAGACAAACTAAAGGAATTTTCTCATATTCTGAAACAGGTCAAAGCAAACCTTTCTGCCATAGCCAAATTCACACAGCTTGAAGCCCAAACTTATAAGACAGAGAATTTCTCTACCTATTTTGCCCAAAAAGGCTTGATCACAGTCTTTATCGACAGCACTGAAAGAAGCCCAACGTTTCGCCTTTTTCCCTTGGACACAGTCAAGCAAGCAAAAAGAAAAAGCTGGATTCAGGTCTGGACCCCCGCCGCCAATCTCCAGGATGCCTGGCAAGCATTTCTCGGAAGGCCATTCAGAGGACTCTCCTCGGAATTCTACAGAAAGCCTTTTGAAGATGAAATAGATGACGCCTACTTAAAAAAAGCAGCCCTGGAAAGCCTTAAAAACGCAGGAAATGACCAGCAGTTTCTGTACGATTTTTCTTTCGCTGATTTCAACCTGAAGAATCGAGAACCCACGCAGGGAGACCTGGGAGTTGCAGTGTTTATTAGTCCTGAAGAAGCTGAGCTTGGAAAGAAGAATTCTGATTTCCGAAAATTCATCGACCTCTTCTCGAAGAAGGGGGCGAGGGTGGCCGTTATTCTTATAACTAACAAATCCTCGAAGAAAATATCAAGACTCATCCGGAAAATACCTGATTTCGGAGCTGAAGGGAAAAACTCCTTTATCGTTGTGAACATCGGGACGACAAACGACCCACTAGGCATCAATCAGCGGATTGCCCTCAAGATCCTGCTTAACGCCCATTCAACAGGGGTCATGGCGCGTCTGGGAAAGGTCATCGGAAACACAATGACCAACGTCAGCCCGAGTAATCTCAAGCTTATTGGTCGGGCGACATACCTCATTCAATCCCACGTCAACGACATCCTGAGGCACCCGCAATGGGTAAGGCTTCATGGAATCCGAACGCCAATTTCATACGGCGAAGCAAACGCTGTCTTGTTTGATGCCATAAATTATCTCAAAAATAAAAAGAAAGAGGCGGGGCAGACCGCAGAAGTCGCCTTTTCTATTATTCGGATCCTTGAGTCCTTTCGACTAGAAAAAGGCCTCATACGAAGTAAGACCTTAAAAATCGTAAAAGAAACAGGACTGAGCCAGTATCTTTCAAATGTTACATCTCAATAAAAATAAAAAAGCGCAAAGGAGAAAAAATACGGCGAGAGTTCTTTCTATTTTTTTCATAAGTGCAATCCTGTTTTTTTGCTTTTTCCCGAGAAAAATCTCTCTTGCACCTAAAGGAAGAGTGGAACTCGGGAATGAAATATTCGTAAAAAATTTCTCTTCCGAACTTCAAGGAAAATCACTGGGGCTTGTCATCAATCACTCCTCTGTTCTCCCTCAAGGAAGGTCTCTGGTCCAGGCTCTTCTGGAGAAAGGGCAAAAAATTCAAGCCATTTTTTCTCCGGAACATGGGTTCTCCGGAACAGTGGAAGCAGGAACAGAAGTAAAAGACAGCCAGCTAAAAGACATAATGATTTACAGCCTTTATGAAAAAAACAAAAAGCCGACACCAGAGCAAACTCGAGGAATTGATGCTTTTGTTTATGATATCCAAGATGTAGGAATCCGATTTTACACCTACATCACTACCCTTAAATATGTCCTCGAAGCAGCTGCGGAAGCTCAGATCCCGGTCTATGTTCTGGACAGACCCAATCCAACCGGAGGCGATATCATCGAGGGTCCTCTTTTGCGTCCCGAATACGAATCTTTCATCGGAGCATTACCTATCCCTGTGAGATACGGTTTAACTCCAGGCGAGCTGGCTATGATGATGAAGGGCGAAGGATGGGTACCGAGAGAGGTTGACCTTCATGTGATCAGAATGAAAAACTGGAGGAGAAACTACTTCTGGGAAGACACAGGTCTTCCCTGGATTCCCCCCTCCCCCAATATACCAACGCCTGAAACAGCCATCATTTATCCAGCCTCAAGCTTGCTGGGAACCATGAAACTTAATGAAGGAAGGGGAACACCTTACCCTTTTCTTCAATTCGGAGCACCCTGGCTTGATCCTTCACCCCTGATTAAAGAATTAAACGGAGGAGAACGGTTCGGGATTGAGCTTGAAGCTGTATACTATACTCCCCGTTCTCTTCCCGGAAAAGCTCTTCATCCCCTCTATAAAAATAAAATGTGCCATGGAATACGAGTCCGATTCTTACAAAAAGAAAAATTCTTCTCTCTTCGATTTTCGTATGCAATCATTAAAGCCCTGAAAAATCAACAACAATATAAATTCACTTCCCCTCCGCGCTACCTCAACATGATCTTCGGAAGTAACCTTTTAAGCCATTATAT
>SOIV01000127.1 GCA_004377005.1 Candidatus Aminicenantota bacterium
ATTCTCCACCAGTAAGAGAATTTTATGAAGATGCTGTAATTGTCCTGGCCATACCTTCCTGATCCCCCCTTCAAGTAATTACTATCAACACCAAAGAAGAATACAGTTCCCGGTCTCAGGATCCAACTCACCAGGAAGCTGCCGTAAAATTCATTGTCTTCATGGTAGTAATCAACGATAGCCCTCAGGGAGAGGGTTTTGGAAAGCTGGTATGTTGTTCTCTGACGTACAGCATTGAAATCATAGAGTTGTTCTCCTCCTCTCTCCTCCCAGAAAGTTTGTTTACTAAAATCCACTGACATCTGAAGCCTTTTATTAGGTTTAACATTGAAAAAGAGTCCGTAAGTATTACTCCATCCAAGAAAGGGATCATCAGGATCATAAAAGATGCTGTGGCCTGTCCTAAAGTAAAACCCGAACGGAAGCCAGCTAACCAGGTTGTTTTCGCCCTCAACAGTAAAAGAATTCTTATTGAAATCAATCCCTTCATACCGTTCCATGGAATCCAGGAAGGTAATATTCATCTGGCTGAATTCAGTAAACCTTAATTGAAGATTGGCCCTTGACCAGCGATCAATTAAAAGGTCCTCAAAATAAGCATACCTTTGTCCTGCACTGAGTCCAAGCGAGACTTGATTCAGATATTTTTTCTCGGGATAGGCACGGAACCTTGTGTATGCACCCAAAGTTCTGTAATCCACCCGGTTGATAAAACCAGAAGAGGCCTCAAAGTCTGGATGAATCGACATCCAGTACAATCCTCCACCCACGTGTTTGGAAAAGTAAGAGAAGTCAGCATACAAGGCTGGAACGATACCTGTTTCCTGATCATCAAACTTTGTTTTGGAACCTATAGCCTGAAAAGAGAAAAAGAATTTATCTTTGAACCTGAACTGTCCATCAACACCTAAAACCCTGTTGTAAGAGCCATCAATCTCTTTATCGGCAAGGCAAAAGCCTAGATAAGACTCTTTAAAAACGTCGGCCTTGATGCGGACGATGTTGAAGAGGGCATTATCATCCCGGCTTTCTCCACCATTATGGACTTCCAAAAGACTTTCTGTGGGATTGGTGTCATAAGCAGAGAGAAGGCCGTATGTGAAGCGTCCGACTTTACCGGTGAGTTTTGCTCCTCCAGCAGGGTCGATGATTCTTCGGGTATAGACCATATCGATTTCTGGAAAACGAAAGATTTCCATCCCTTCAAGGAAAAAGGGTCTTTTTTCAGCATAGTAGAGAGCAAATCTCTGGTTTATATCTATTTGAGGCGCATCAGCCTCAATGTGGCTAAAATCAGGATTGAGAGTAAGATCAAGGGTTAAATCAGAGCTAATCCCCCATTTGAAGTTCATCCCGGGCTGAAGGTCTGCTTTTTCATTTTTATTTTTAAGCGAAGTGAAGATAGGCATGAGCTC
This sequence comes from Candidatus Aminicenantota bacterium, assembly GCA_004377005.1. Classification (GTDB taxonomy): domain Bacteria; phylum Acidobacteriota; class Aminicenantia; order Aminicenantales; family Aminicenantaceae; genus SOIV01. The sequence goes on from SOIV01000127.1 coordinate 1,416, forward strand.
GAAGTTTTTTCCCTTCTCCACCTCCCCCTGAATCACGATCTCCCCTCCCTGAGAAAGCAAGCCGGGTATCGATTTTGATACCGGAGGCCAGAGAACAATTTCTCCTTTGCGAGCAATGGTCCTGCCGAGCACAATTCCCCAAATTTTTTTCTCTTTATCAGGGAATCTAATACTCTTGAACGGAATAGCTATCTCCACAGTATAGCCTTCTTCATCAATCTTTCCGTCTGAATGGAAGACCGTATCCCAACTCGCGTCCATGTTATCGTTTCCGCCTTCTTCAATTCGCATCAGATCCATCTGGACACCTCGGGGATTGATAAAAAATGAAAAAGCCCGGCGCTTCTCGTTAAAAGTGTCTATAAAAACAGCAATCCAATCATCATCAATGATGTTGTCGCGATTGGTTATGGTCGCTCTTAATTTCTTCGGGTCTGAATCATAACAGCGAAAGGCGAAATAAATATTTTTCTTATCATAGCCAATGTAAGCTATGGTCTTTTCAGTGGGTGTTCCCTTTTCTTTAGGAGTAAACTGGAGAAAATTTTCGATCTTTAATGCCTCTTTTTCCCAGAGTGAATTTTCAATTACGCCATCAATCTTGGGCGGATGAGAAAGCTCAGGAACCTTCAAAATCTCCTGGGAAGAAGTTAAGGAGAATTGAGGAAAAAGTATAAGACTGAATGAAAAAATTAAAATGAATGCGGCCTTCTTTTGCATCGTTCTTATCTTAAATTATCTAAAATTTTTATAATCTTACATACTGATTCATAATTTCATTTAGATAAACGAAAAAAAGGGCAAAAAGGTTTTGTATTTTTAAAAAAAATTGAAATATGACAGAACAAATGATATTAAAAAACAAATATAAGATGCAGGGTTCCAAATCTAATTTAAAAATAAATAGCTATATCATAAATATCTGTATCTTTTATGAGAATGAAATTTCCCATTTTCCTGATTCAAATACTGTAATCTTTACTATCTCTCCTTCCATCTTGCACTTGTAAACTTCAAACCTCCTTCCGGATTTCTGGTCCAGAACTCTTTTTCTAGAAATAATCTCTTCTATGATGAATTCGCGGTTGCCGATTACGACAGACTTCGGAATCTCTTCTCCCTTGTAGCCGGAATAAAATTTCAGCTCGAACATTCCGCTTTCTTCATTCTTTTTTGGCTGGCGCATGATTCTATCTCCTGGAGTTTCAACAGTTAGAGTAGTTCTTT
>SOIV01000109.1 GCA_004377005.1 Candidatus Aminicenantota bacterium
ATTGTGGCTCGAGACCCAGATACTGGACAACTAGGTGTAGCAGTTCAGTCGCACTGGTTTTCAGTAGGCCCTCTTGTCCCCTGGATCGAGGCTGGGGTCGGAGCAGTCGCCACTCAATCCTTTGTGGAAGTTTCATATGGTCCTCTCGGATTGGATTTAATGAGAGCTGGCAAAAGTGCTCCTCAAGCCTTAAAAGCTCTCGTTGAGATAGACCCGAAAAGAGAGGTGAGACAGGTAGCAATGATAGACAACCAAGGAAGGGTAGCAGCCCATACTGGGAAATCATGCATTAGTGAAGCAGGCCATTACAGAGGCAATCAATTTTCGGTTCAAGCTAATCTCATGCTTAAAAATACAGTTTGGAAGGCAATGGCTGAAGCTTATCAATCCGCAAAAGGAGATCTCATCGAGCGTTTATTGGCTGCCTTAGAAGCAGCCGAAAAAGAGGGAGGTGACATTCGGGGGCGTCAGTCTGCCGCAATTATTGTTGTTAGCGGACAACCTACCGGTCAATCCTGGCGAGATCGAATTATTGATCTACGCATTGAAGATCATCCTGACCCAATAGTAGAGTTAAAGCGTTTAGTAAAAGTTCATAGGGCTTATGAACACATGAATAGAGGGGATGAATATTTAGCTCAGGAAGCTGTAGAAGCAGCTTTAAAGGAGTACAGCGCAGCGGAACAGCTAACTCCAGACAATATGGAGATGGTCTTTTGGCATGCTGTTACACTTGCCAGTTTAGACCGAGCAGAGGAGTCTTTGCCTTTATTTAAGAAAGTGTTTAAAGCTGATTATAACTGGGCCATACTTTTGCCTCGCCTCTCAAAATCTGGCTTATTACCAGATAAGCCAGAGCTTGTTAAGAAGATTTTGTCTGTTGCTCCAAAGAAAAAATAGGTTGCTGACAAATTAGGTAAGTAGCCTGTCCCCTTATCATTCTTATTATTTCTTTTCCTTTAAGGGAAAGATCGTCCAGGGCTCGGCAGGTAAATCTTTTAAATATCCTTCCAGCCATTCATATTGAGGGTGTTTCTCTAAGAATTTCTTAGCATCGAAACCAATATCACAAGAGCTTGCCCATTTTGCCCAAAGCTCGAAATTTTTTGCCATATTTGAGTCAACGACTTTTCCATCCACAGTTCCCCCAGGAAGGTAAGCACCAAGAGATTGCGGTACTCTTCCATCGTCTAGTTCCCAATGACCACAAATTGTTCTGGAGCTCGGCATCTCTTTCTCTAAATAAACATCATAATGATCAGCCAGCATTAGTTTGGCGGCTTTGACATCAATTTTTCCATAAAATTTTTTCATTAACTGCTTCCAACGTACCCGGCGAGCCACGCAAAAATCTCTTACATCATCATAGGTCGCATTGGTCTCTTCTCTTAAAATCTTTATATTATCCACAATATTTGAACCTGTGAAATATCCATCTTTCTTTTTTTCTAAGCTATGATGCTTTAAGCCGAGCTCAAGGCGAGCAATCTCATTGGTCCTGATATCTCCCAACATCCAGGAATTTGCGTAAGCGCCATTATTGTTTTCAATCATTATTTTTGCCCATTCATCAATGCTGTTTGCATATTGCATTGCTTTCCTTGCTCTTTCAAAAACAGGAATCCCCTCTGGATCGAATCCCTCAAAACCTCCAATAGTTGTTTCTGTTCCGATTAGACCTGATCCAGTGATAAAAAAATCAGTGGCGCTGTATATACAGGGTCCCCAAGATTGCATCAGGATTCGATGCCCTTTGTCTGGAACTATATCAACAATAATATTACAAAATCTAAGAAGGGCGTAAGAATACCATGAATTATGAGCCATAACTATCTTGCCATCAGCAGTTGCCTCTCCAGTAGCAATAAAAGCACTGCATCCTGGGCGATAGAGTTCTGTTGATTGCTTTTTCTGAGGCCACCAGTGCCAGAGAATATCAATGAATCCATTCATAAAAAGCATTTCTTCAAAAGTTACTCTTTTCCCTGTTTTTTCAACTCCTGTCACTATTCCCTTCATTTCTTCAATATATTCTTCAGAAACTTTGTTCTTGAAAACTCTCGAAGCAGCCTCAACAAAAAAATCAAGTTCCTTGGCGGTCTCAAATTCTTGGATATAGGCCACTACTTTTAGGAATTCATCGATTTCATTGGCGGTTAAATAGCCTCGCTGGAATCCTCTTTCAAAAGGTCCACCTTCAATATGCAAAAAAATCCAGCCATTCTTATCATGCCTATAAGCCTTTGTCAGCCACTCTTTTTCTTGTTCGGTAAGATTCTGGGAAGCCGCAAAAGATAGAAAACTAGCTAATAAAAAGGCAAGTAGTAAAAATGATAAAAATCTTTTGTGCATTTTATCCTCCTTTAATTTGGAAAAATTATAATAGACTTAGCCTCAAAATTCTACTCTTTGAAATTTAGATAAAATAAGAAGAAACATATGTCAAACTAACTGAGATCTCACTTTTTATACTAATAAAGCCCAGAGTAAATTATATTTATTCCCTTGCTCCTACTCCGTCAACTTTGTATCTTAAACTTTTACTGCTTTGCTGAAGGATCAACGGGCAACTGAGTCACTCTTTGTGATTTTTTTTATATTTTCTGCAAGGCCAGCAAGAACCAGAACATCTTCTT
>SOIV01000256.1 GCA_004377005.1 Candidatus Aminicenantota bacterium
GATATCAATGAAAATAAATATTGGTGTCGGCATAATTTATGAATAAATCAGGTTAAATAAGATTGAAAAGGAGAGTCAACATGAAGAAAGCAAAAACCATATTATTGGTAATCCTGTTGATTTTTTGGGTGGCAAAATTTTCTTTTCCCCTGGAAAAAACGACTCTTACCCTTGAAGAGAGCATCCGCTTAGCTCTTTCCCAGAATCCTTATCATTTGGCTGCTGGGGAGAGATTAGAAACGGCCAGAGCCAAACTCAGGGAGGCAGCCGCAGGTTTTCTTCCCTCTCTTAATTCTGAAGGACTCCATACGCTTGCTGAGAAAGTATTTATATTGGAGTTTCCCTCCTTTATCCCTGGCGAGCCTCCTCAGAGAATTTCCATGGACTTCACCAAGGACTATCAGTTCTATTTGAATTTTTCTCTGCCTCTTTTTACCGGTGGCCGTTTGACTTCTGGCTATAAGCAAGCCAAGTACAACCTTCGTTCCACAGAAGAAGCTGTGAGACAGTCAAAACATATAACCGTATTCAACGCCAAGAAAGCCTTTTATGGATATTTACTTACAAAGGATTTTGTTAAGGTGGCCGAGGAAGCCGTTGATGTCGCAGAGAAGCATTTAAAAAACGTGAAAAGCCTTTATGGAGTCGGGATGGCTTCCAAGTTTGATCTTTTGAGGTCTGAAGTACAGGTGGCTAACCTGAAACCTCAGTTGATTAAAGCCAGGAACAACTTAAAGATAGCAGAACTAAGTTTAAAAACTCTTTTGGGTTTGGACCTTTCTCAACCCATCGAAGTTAAAGGATATCTAACCTATGAGCCCTTTGAGCCTGATTTAGAGGAGTCTGTGTCGAAGGCAATGCTGAAAAGACCTGAAATCAGCCAGCTAAAATACCAGAAACAGATGGCAGGACAAGGATTGAAACTGGCACGTGCTTCAAATCTTCCCAGCTTTGCCGTATCCGCCACATATAATTTCTGGGCAGATCAACTTAACTTCAGGAAAGATACATGGCAGAGCTTCTACACAGTTAATCTTGTCTTCACCATACCTCTCTTTAACGGCTTCGCTACTTCTGCCCGCGTGGCTCAGTCGAAGGCAATGATCAAGGAACTTGGTTTTACCCAGAAAGGGCTTATTGATATTATAAAATTCGAAGTCAGAAAGGCTATCTTGAGGTTACAAGAAGCCAAGGAATCCCTTCTTTCTCAGGAAAAAAATGTTGAACAGGCCCAGGAGAGTTTGCGAATTGCTGAGCTGAATTTTTCTGAAGGCTTGGCGACAACTCTTGATATAAGTTCAGCTCAGGCCGCCTTGTCTCAGGCTAAGACAAACTATTCACAAGCCTTGTATGATTATGTCATGTCCCTGGCGGAATTAGATAAAGCAATGGGAATTGGGTGGAACGACTAATTTGATTCCCGCTTTACATCGAAGCTTTATACCTGAGGAAAGCTCCGATTTTTCCGAATCTATCAAGTTTGGAAGGAGGAATGATGTGTCTCACCTGGCAGTTTTTATCCATGGCTGCCTCCACTGCCTCGTCGATCACATCCACGAGCGGGTTAGTCTTCCGCTTGCAAGAGGGACAGCGAAGTTCATCGACAAACAAGAAACTGCATTTGGGGCAGATTCTTCCTGGTTTAGAGAAGTTACGAGTAGTGATGAGTGTCTGAGCTTCTCCTCTATTGAGGCTCCTAAGAGTTCTTTTTAATCCTGAAGTGGCCAATCCGCCTTTTTCAAGCTCGGATACAAGCCTGTGAACAATCTCATCCTCTTCCCTTTTTTTCAGCTTTTTTTCTAATCCCAGCGATTCCTTAAGGACGGCAGTAGGAGAGTCGCTGGGCATTGCTTTAAGCCAGCTTTTTAGTCTGGCTTTTAGATAGGGATGTATAAGCGGTTCAAAATCTGAACGGTATTTTTCTCTGCATCCAAGAAAAAGCCAGTCAAAATGATTTTTCTTGAATAACTCGAATGTCTTCTGGGCTATCTTTTTGAAATAATCGTGAAGGTGAGTGGCAATGTGTCTTTCAATTCGCTTTGATTCGTATCCTTTCCATCCTCCTTCTCTGACTTTGCTGGGGACATCCTCTATGAGATTTTCAAGAAGAGAAATTTCTCCCATAAAAATGTCATACCATTTGGCTTCCCGTCTGTCGAAAGTAAGAGCAAAGATCCGGTGGTGTTGGTCCAGAATTGCGGATAGCGGACGAATATAAGGATTTTGGTCAAATATTATCCTGTTTAGGGGTGAGGTGGGAAGGTTAAAGAGTTCCCAAAAATCTTGACCGCTGCATGAAAATATTGCTAGCCCCGAAAAATTGTGAGAGGAAAGGTGCTTGGAGCAGAAATGGGTTATTTTTTCAAGATCCTGGGACATGGATTCTTTCTTATCTTTGCTCATTTCCATCTGGTCCAGCTGAGATCTGCCGTTGCTGAGAAGGTTTTTGGAGGACAGAGCTATCTCCTTTTTTGTCATTCTGCTTTTGTCTGTCTTGAGATAGAAAGAAGTAGTTAAAAAGCTATCGCTCTTGAATTTGGAGAGGTTTTCAATTTGCTCCCGACTCGAAAGTTTCATCAGGCCTCCTTTTAAAAGATAAAAAGATGGGATGCATAGATACGCTTAGAAAAAAATG
>SOIV01000316.1 GCA_004377005.1 Candidatus Aminicenantota bacterium
GTGCAGCAAAAGACTTGATTAAAGATGGCAAATATGACCAGGGAATTCTGAATAAAGTCGAGATGATGATCAGAGCTCATGATCCATGTCTTTCCTGTGCTACCCACAGATTGGATGGAAAACTTGGTGTGAAGATCGATATTGTTGATCCTGAGGGAAATAAATTAGCCACATTTTCCAATTGATACGCGAGTAATTTGTGGGGTCAGGTCTTGCTTTTTGTCTTTACTTATACAAGCGCAACTAATTCTAATGCATTATCATTGCGAGCGACAGAAATGTACGCAGCAATTTTATCCTGTAGATACGAGATTTCTACATCGCTTCCTTCCTTGTAAAGAAATTTAAATGCACTTGTATAAGATTCATTTTGAGACAGGCAAAAAGCAAGACCTGACCCCACTTTTCCTTTTCTGGATATAAGCTCTGACTAAGAAATGGAACAACTACCTATCTACTGTCGAAAAGAGATCTTAATAGCCGGGTGCGGGAATAAGTTTTTCGGTGATGATGGGTTCGGACCCGAAGTCGTTGAATATCTAACGAAACACTACAGTATTCCAGAAAACATATGCTTATTAGATGTGGGTACAGCCATAAGAAAAATTCTATTTACTATTTCTTTAGGTGAGCCCCGACCGGAGCTTGTAGTTATCATTGATGCTGTAGATAAAGGAAGAAAGCCAGGTGAAATTTTTAATATCTCTCTTGATGAAATCCCAAAAGAAAAAACCGACGATTTCTCGATCCATCAAGTCCCTTCCTCAAATCTTTTAAAGGAGTTGCAGGATTTATGTTCGGTTAAAGTAAGAGTAATGGTCTGCCAAACTAAAACAATACCAGAAACAGTTGAATCTGGATTGTCTGAACCAGTTAAAAAAGCTGTTCCTTTAATGGCTAAAAAGATTGCGGAGGAATACTTCTGACCCCACTTTTCTTTTATGTTAAAATAACCGATGTCATAAACACACTAAAAAGAAATGCCAAAAAAAACTAAAATGACTTTAAAAGAAATCAAGGAGCTCCTTCAGGCAGAGGTCATCATCGGGATTGACAGTCTTGACTTAGAAATCGAATTTGCAGGAGGATCTGACCTCATGAGCGATGTCTTAGCCTTTGGCAAACCAGGAATCCTCCTTCTGACCGGTCTATCCAATGCTCAATCGGTCAGGACAGCGAATATAATCGATGCCAAAGCCATTGTGTATGTCCGGGGTAAAAAACCAGATAAAATGGGAATCGAGCTAGCCAGGGAAAAAGGAATTCCTCTTCTATCAACCAAGTACATGATGTACACAACCTGTGGCCTCCTCTTCAGTCATGGCCTTCCGGGAGTAAGTGGCCTCTCGCTAAAAAAAAGATGATGAGCAACGAGAATGAATTATCTCATCGCTTCGAAATCAAGGGTGGGGATTTCAGCAACGCAGGAAGGGCATCCACAAGTATCAAAGAAATTCTCCAGGAGATCGGCATCGATTCTTCAATCATCGTCCGCGCAGCCATCGCCTCCTATGAGGCAGAAATGAATGTTGTTATGTATGCACACCGAGCAGTTCTCACTCTAAACGTTACTCCTGAGAAACTTCATCTTAAGCTTGAGGATGAAGGTCCTGGGATTGAGAATATAGATTTGGCCATGAAGGAAGGTTTTTCGACCGCCACTGATGAAATGCGAGAGATGGGATTTGGCGCAGGCATGGGACTTCCCAATATTAAAAAAAATGCTGATAAATTCGAGATTTCTTCAACTCCTGGCAAAGGAACGACATTAAAGATAACAATTTGTTTGGATAAAACAGAAGAAAAATGAAAGAATACTTTCATTCCATCCGCATTGATACGGAAAAGTGTGATGGCCGGATGAAATGCATGAGGGTGTGTCCCACTCAAGCCATCAGGGTCAGGAATGGAAAGGCCTTTCTAATCGAAGAGAAATGCATCGATTGTGGAGAATGTATCACAGTTTGTCCTCATGGTGCTATCGTCCCTTTAACAGATCCCTTTGGAGAGCTCACAAAGTTCCGCCATACAGTCGCCATACCCTCTCCTGCTCTCTATGCTCAATTCGGAAGAGAAATTTTACCAGAGAAAATCCTCTCCGGGATAAAAAATCTGGGGTTCGATGATGCTTTTGACCTGGCACTTACCTGCGGAGAAGTCAGCTTCGCCATCCAGGAATATCTCCGAGAATACAGGGGGCCCAAACCGCTCATCTCCAATGCTTGTCCGACTGTAGTGCGTTTGATCCAGGTCAAATATCCTGAACTCATTGACCAAATAATTCCTATTGAACTTCCAAGAGAATTGGCCGCCCGTGAAATTAAAAAGAAAAAATCAAAACAACTAAAACTTAAAGAGAAAGAAATCGGCACTTTTTATCTCACACCATGCCCTGTAAAAATGATCTCTATAAAACAACCTGCAGAAAAAGGGAAATCTTTTTTAGATGGAGCCATTTCCATCTCAGATATTTACGGACCTCTCCTCTCCGCTATGGAAGGTATCGAAAAAGGCAGTTACAGGAAAGCTCTGGAAAACATCTGTATTCTTGGGGTAGGGTGGGCAATGGTTGGCGGTATCTGCCGAACTCTGAGGTTAAAAAATTCCCTGGCTGTTTCGGGACTAACTGAA
>SOIV01000296.1 GCA_004377005.1 Candidatus Aminicenantota bacterium
AATTGACAGCGGATGCCGATAAGAATGATGTGTCCTTTCTTGTACTTAACATCGACCACAGCTGCTTTGCGCGCAATCATATCTTCTCCCAGGAGCCATCCGCTCAAAAGGATGTTTTCTTTGGGGTAGCTGGCTACGACTTTTCTATCCCAATCTCCCGAAGGTACCCAGGTAGTAAAGGCCGGGCTTCGAGAGAACATAGCTGCCGCTTCTTTGGGCAGCCCGTAACCAACAGGAGATTTGTTGTCGACTTTGATTTTTAAAAGAGACGTAGGACAGAAGAATTTGCTGCGCTCAACTTTATCCAGGGCATTTCTGGCTGGAGCTTTGAACTCTTTAAATACCAGGCTAGAGGCACCGTTGAGAGTAACGAGGATGCCTCCTTTTTCAACAAAACTCTTCAAGGCCTCTACACCTTCTTTTCCTATACCACCTTCATATTCGGGAGGAGGAGCTGTGAAGTAGCGCGCCCAGCGGGAAGTGGGATCGGGTTTTCCTAGTTTTATTATCTGGTGGCTCTCATCAGCAAAGACAATCACGTCGTAGTTAGCCTTCAAGTCGACTTTCTTTTTCGTCTTTCCTTTCTGCGTTCCTTTGAAGTCTTTGTTGTGCAGGGTTTTGTAAGGGACACCCAGATCATCAAAGACATACCTCGTCCAACCCTCATCCATGTTGGATGCCCAGGATTGGTAGAGGCCGATCCGAGGATTTTTCAGGGAAGTTTTGGGAATATTAGAAATGCTTTCAAGCCCATACGCCTTGAGATGCCATTTTCCTAAAAGACCGGGGAGAAGTTTCTGGACTGCTGGAGTATTCTTGATGATGAAACTTCCGGCAGCAGCCTTGAATGCTTTTTCCTTTATTGTCTCTTTGGAACGGTACATCTCTGGCTTTTGTTTAAGAAGAGCAAAGGCTACGGAATAGGAGGCATTCTGCCGGGAATCAAGGACGATATATGGGGAAGATTTCGTCGGAGCTGATACAGAAGGATAGGGAACTTTTGCCAGTTTTTCGAGTTTTGTCTCAAAAGTATTTTCAATCCGGTCGCAGGAAACTCCCATCTGGAGGGGAAGAGTCCAGCCTGCATTATCATAAGGAGGAACAGGCGGGCCACCAGGATATTGACGGATATTTGGATACTTTTGCTTCTCGAGAAGAGCCTGAGCATAGGGTTTATAAGGCTGGGACATCTTGACGACAAAAGAGCCAGCCGGGTAGAGCTTGCCTGCTGCTATAAAATCTTCTTTGGCTTGATGGATTTCAACTCCACCAAACATAAGGACGTCGAGCATTCGGAGGGTTGTGGGGTAGTCGCGCTGTTTGCTTGAGATAACAAAGGCAAAGGGTTCGCCTTCTTCTCTTATTTCGATGGAATTTTTATACATCCTGTAAAAGTTGTACAAGAAATCTTCTTTGTGAAGATAAGCTGTTTTTATCAAGCTTAGAGAAAGAACGAGCTCGTAGTCCACCAGGTCTCTTAACCTCCACCAACCTCCTGGCCAGGGATCCGGGAAATTCATTCGTTTTTCAACGTAGGATTGGGAGACTTCTGTTGGTTCGATGTATATCGGAGTGGCTATTTTGACAGAAGCCATTTCACTCAGGAGACCTACAACATTATGGAGCCAGGAAGTATCATCGCAGGCGCCGATCCACCAGCCTGTAAAGCTTCTTCCATGGACAACACCTTTAAAGCCATTCTTCTGCAGGTCGTAAGACATATTTGCTCCGCAGAGGTTGACGCTGCGCCAGAGAAGGGGCTGGACGTTGGGAACAGGAGGGTCCATAAAGGGAGGGATAAATAATCGGGCGCCGGTAGAGCCCATCTGGTGTTCATCCATGTGAATCTGAGGAAGCCAGTCATGGTAGAGGACTTTGCTGACAGCTCTTGTTTCAGAAAGATTGAACATGAACCAGTCGCGGTTGTTGTCGTGTCCTGCATACTTTTGGTACAGCCAGGGCATGCGTCCTCCTTCGTATTTTGTGCCCACATATTTTCGGTACCAGTCGGTCACCATTTTCTGTCCATCAGGGTTTACTGTCGGTACGAGCAGGACGATAACATCTTCCAGGACTTTGTCTGCATTAAAGGGAGTGTCTCCTATAGCTAGTTTATAGGCAAGTTCCATTGCCATTTGTGTGGAGGCAATTTCTGTAGCGTGGATGTTGCACGTTATGAGTAAGATAACTTTGCCTTCTTTCGAAAGTCTTTTGGCTTCTTCAGGAGATAATGTTCTGGGATCTCTCAGTTTTTTCACAATTCCCCGATAGAAGTCCAGTTTGCCCATGTTTTGCTCGGAGGTAATAACCGCCATGATCATCGGCTTGTTTTCTGTAGAAACGCCGATATTTAAAACCTTGACTCTTCCGGATTCTTGATCAAGCTTTTGGAAATAGGCTTGGATTTGGTTGTAGTCAGCAAGTTTGCGGTCAGCACCAACTTTAAACTTCAAAAAGGCATCGGGTGATGTCTGTGCACTTAAAAAATAGGGCAAAAGAAACAAAATAAGGAATAAAATAGAAGCTCTCTTTAAATTTTTATACCCTCTCATTAAAACCTCCTTCTTTTTGAATAGGTCTTTTTCTATCACCTGCACTATTGCCTGTCAAGAAAAATCGT
>SOIV01000278.1 GCA_004377005.1 Candidatus Aminicenantota bacterium
TAGCGGTTAAATGCTATAATAGATTGTATGGTTCAATTCGCGGTTGGACTGAATACAAGCGCTGCTTCTCATAAAATATCAACCAGCGTGCAGGAAAAGGAGAAGAACCAGGAAAAATTGTTCTATTATTGTCTCTTTCGCTAATCTAGCATATCATAGTTTTTTTCAGGGAGGATGAAATGATCGAAGACTCGTTAGCTCGCAAGGCTAAAAAACAACTCTATAAGGCTGCGAAAGAAATGGACATGGATTCCAATCTCTTGAAAATCCTGGAAAAACCGATGCGGATCTTGAAGGTATCTATCCCCATCAAACTAGACAACGGAAAGATAAAAGTTTTTACTGGCTTTCGCTGCCAATACAATAACGCCAAAGGACCGACAAAAGGAGGAGTTCGTTACCATCCAGAAGTCACAGAGGAAGAAATGGTTGCTCTGGCTGCCTGGATGACCTGGAAATGCTCCCTTCTGGATTTACCTTACGGAGGAGCTAAGGGAGGAATCATCTGCGATCCGAGAAAGCTTTCTGAAAATGAGCTTGAAAGGCTGACCAGAAGATATACTTCAGAAATCATGCCTCTCCTCGGCCCGCATATCGACATTCCTGCTCCGGATGTCTATACAACCTCAAAAACCATGGCCTGGATCATGGATACATTCTCGATGATGAAAGGTTACACCGAGCCAAGTATTGTCACCGGGAAACCTGAAATCCTGGGTGGCTCTAAGGGAAGAAAAGAAGCCACCGGAAGAGGAGTGTCTATCATCGCCAGAGAATTTTTCAAAGCTAAAAAGAAAAATCTCAAAGGAGCCAAGATTGCCATCCAGGGATTTGGAAACGTGGGAGGCCACGCCGCACTTTTCCTATCCCAGATGGGAGCAAAAATTGTGGCTACATCTGATATCTCGGGCGCCCTGGTCGATCCAAATGGCCTGGATGTCCCTGGCCTCATAGATTGCGTAGAAAAACATGCCTGCATCATAAAACATCCGGGAAAGCAAATTGATAGAGAGGAACTCCTCCTCCAGGATGTTGACATTCTCATCCCTTCAGCCCTTGAAAACCAGATTCATCTGAAAAATGCAAACAAGATCAAGGCGAAAGTTATCATTGAAGGAGCTAACGGGCCTACAACGCCAGAAGCAGATGAAATCCTGGAACAAAAGGGAATTGAAGTGATTCCTGACATTCTTGCCAATGCAGGGGGAGTTGTGGTCAGTCACCTGGAATGGGTTCAGGCCTTGAGCGGGCTTTTCTGGGAGGAGGATCAGGTTAACAAAGAGCTGGAGCGGAAAATGGTTAAAGCTTTCAAAGAGGTCTGGGAAAAATCTGTCCAAAAAACCGTTTCTCTGCGTTGTGCTGCATATCTCGTTGCTCTTGAAAGAATTTCTGAGGTGTATCGGTTTAGAGGAATGTTTCCGTAATCAGTTACTGGATTCGCAATTTTTTTCTTTTTGACATCTGGGACAGAAAAAACTGCTTCTTCCTCCAAGACGGAAGCGCTTAATCTTTTCTCCACAGATAAAGCAGGAGAGAGACTCCCTCCCGTAAGCCTGATGGTAATTCTGGAATTTTCCTCTCTTTCCTTCGGCATTCGTGAATGATCGGATTGAGGATCCTTTATGGATAATAGCTTTTCTTAAAACGTCCCTCATAGCCTTCAATAATCGCTTCAGATCATCGTCGCCAAGATGAGAAGCAGGAGTTAAAGGATGGAGTTTAGCCTGGAAAAGGATTTCATTAGCATAAATATTGCCAATCCCTGCTATGAAATTTTGGTTGAGGAGCAGACTTTTCAAACGTGCTTTCCTGCCTTGAAAGAGCTTTTTGAAGAGAGGGAAATCTATCTCAAGAGGTTCGGGACCCAGGTTTTTAAGTTCATCCGCACAGGAAATATCTAAATTTCTGATGCAGGAGATGAAACCGAATTTGCGAACATCCCTGAAGCGCAGCTCATTGTTTTCATCCTTAAAGAAAAGGATAAAATGAGTATGCTTATCTAAAGGTTCTTCTCTTGGATAAAAAAGCAACTGTCCAGTCATTTTAAGGTGGATGAGAAGACTCAGATTTCTCTCAAGGTCTATTAGGAGCATCTTTCCGCGGCGACGAACACCAACGACCTTCCTTCCCTTGAGGTCATTAATAAGGGAAGGCTTCTTGTTCCTCAAGACAGGAGGATAAATGATTTTAACTGAGCTAATTTCAAGACCTTTAAGCTTTGAAGAAAGGTTCCGGACAATGGTTTCAACCTCAGGCAGTTCTGGCATTGCTTCATTTAATCGGGGGAGTTCCCCTAAGCACGATTCTTTTCATTCAATTGTTCAATTGGGGACGTTTACGTTTCTCCATGTACTACTCTTTTCATCATCATGGAGTGGTGTTTCCTAAAATAGTAGTGTCGGCATAATTTATGAATAATCCAGGTTAATTATAAAACAGTCAATCCTGAAGAGGCTTGATTCGTCTTGTGTAGGTGTTTGATTTATCAAACACACCTCATATTGTATTTGAGTAAGTATAGCATAAATTCGCTTTAATTGTTTGTGAGTGATGCTTGCTTCCTCCAAATTTTTCTTGATTTGGTTCCTCTTTTCATTTATCATTTTTATTCAAAATG
>SOIV01000103.1 GCA_004377005.1 Candidatus Aminicenantota bacterium
ACGAGCTTAATGAAATCGAGTGGAACAATTTCCATGAACGAGAAAATAGCTTGCTGTCGCTTATTTGCTTAAAGCGATCCTTGTCCATCATAAAACATATGTTGTGAAACACGCCAAACCACGGTTGACAACTCCATGAGATAATGACTAAACTTTATACTCATTTTTTCAAACTAACTTTAATGCAATGAAGGTTAAGACCTTTGCCCACGGAATCCACCCCCCCGAGCTTAAAGATTTCACGGCTGAGAAGGCCATAGAATCCCTCCCCCCTCCAGAAAAAGTCATGATCCCCCTTCATCAACATTTTGGCAAACCTGCTAAGCTATTAGTCCAGAAGGGAGACCAGGTTTACCTTGGTCAGAAAATTGGTGAAGGGCAGACGCTCTTCTCGGCTTCTGTTCATTCCAGTGTTTCCGGAAAGGTTATCTCTGTTGATAATTACAATCATCCAGGAGGGAGTCCCATCCCTGCTGTATCGATTACCAATGACGGTCAAGACCATCCATTTTCTGATAGAGAAGAAACAAAAGATCCTTTTTCCTTTAGTCCCGAAGAAATACGCCAAAAGGTCAAGGAAGCTGGAGTCGTTGGGATGGGAGGGGCAGCTTTTCCCACCGCTGTGAAGCTCTCTCCACCCAAAGACAAGCCTATCGAGACAATCATTATAAACGGCTGCGAATGTGAACCGCTGCTGACTTCCGATTACAGACTCATGCTGGAGGCGCCCGAGGATATTCTAAAGGGTGCAGAGCTGGCACGCATCGCTACCGGAGCAAAGCGAATCATTGTGGGCATAGAAGACAACAAAAAGAAAGCCTTTGAAATCTTCCAGGATAAAATTCAAAATTTTGCTGGAGAGATTGCTCTTCTTAAGACAAAATATCCGCAAGGGGCCGAAAAAAACTTGATTTATGCTCTTCTTCGCCGGGAAGTACCAACGGGCGGGCTGCCTTTTGATGTGGGAGTTGTCGTCCAGAATGTAGGGACGGCCAAGGCAATCTGGGAGGCTGTAAGCAAGGGGAAGCCTCTGTATGAAAGAGTCATTTCAGTCTCAGGACAGGGAATCATGGAGCCTAAAAACATTCTCGTCCGGATCGGAACACCCTTTAAAAATGTGGTTGAATTCTGTGGAGGATTAAAGGAAGATGCTGATATTCTGGTTATGGGAGGGCCGATGATGGGAATCGTCCAGTGGTCTTTAGATGTACCGGTTGTCAAGGGAACCTCTGGCATATTGGCCTGGGCAGCTCCTCGTCCTAGCTTGGAATACCCCTGCATCCGCTGTGGTCGCTGCGTAGAAAACTGTCCTATGACCCTCGTTCCTACTCAACTCGCAAGATATGTCAAGTTCGATGATTTGACTGCCGCTGAAAAATGGGGTGTCCTGGATTGCGTGGAATGTGGCTGCTGCCAGTATATATGTCCGTCAAAGATTCCCCTTGTTCACTGGATGCGCGTGGGCAAGAATAGAATTATCACTTTGAAACAAAAAAAGAGTGCTTAATGACCAATAATACTTTCATCCTTCAATCTTCCCCTCACTTCAAGGATAAAGATTCTGTGCCTAAAATCATGTATGCCGTGATTGCAAGCCTTGCCCCTGTTGTCGCTGCCTCCCTCTATTTCTTCCGGTTTAAAGCCCTTGCCTTGCTTCTCTCCTGCATTGCTGCTTGCCTGGTAACTGAAGCACTCTTCCTCTGGCTGAGGAAAAAACCTCTTCATTCCCTCCGTGATGGGTCAGCTGTTATTACAGGAATACTTCTGGCGATGACTCTCCCTCCTTCTCTCTCTTTAGAATTTGCTATTATCGGGGCAGTCGTGGCTATTGCCATAGGAAAGCAGGTTTTCGGAGGCCTGGGCTATAATATTTTTAATCCAGCGTTGGTTGGAAGAGCCTTTCTCCAAACTGCCTTTCCTGTGGCCATGACGACCTGGATTCCTCCTGCGGCCTTAAAAATCCAGACCGCAACCTTTGCCACTCCACTGGGAAATTTGAGGTTCCAGGATGCGATAGCTGAAGGCACCCTCACTCCTCTTAAGGACCTTTTTATAGGAAATGTCGGCGGCTGCCTGGGAGAAACCTCTGCCTTTGCCCTTATTCTGGGAGCCCTTTTCCTCCTCTCCCGTCGTGTGATTGACTGGCGAATTCCTCTAGGCATCCTCCTCTCTCTTACGGCTTTTACAGGGGCCTTCTGGCTCGCCAATCCAGAAAAATATGCCTCTCCCCTCTTTCATATATTGGCCGGAGGCCTCCTGATCGGGGCTTTCTTTATGGCTACGGATATGGTTACTTCGCCTATCACTCCCCTTGGCACCTGGATTTATGCCCTGGGAATAGGCATTGTTATCGGCTTGATCCGCCTCTTCGGCGGCTTTGCAGAAGGCGTGATGTATTCCATCCTCTTTATGAACGCTTTTGTTCCGCTTCTTAACCGCTATACTCGACCCCGGACCCTTGGGGAAAGGAGCAAGGGATGAAGCTGTCCACTCGAATGGTTGTTGTCCTTACTTCGATCGGGCTTCTCTCTGGCAGCTTCCTGGCTACTGTTGGCCATTTGACAAAGGAACGTATCGCCTTAAACAAGCA
>SOIV01000324.1 GCA_004377005.1 Candidatus Aminicenantota bacterium
CGGAACAGGATCAAAGTAGAGGAAATCGCTAAAGTCTGGGGAGCTGATGCTCCGAGCTACAAAAGAGGATTGATGCTGGAGGAAAAATCTGTCCCTTCTCCTGATCAGGATACTATTACCATGTCCGTGGAGGCAGCTAAAAATGCTCTGAAGAGATGTCTTATCAACCCCAAGGAGATCGGCGCAGTGTATATCGGCTCTGAATCCCATCCCTATGCGGTCAAGCCGAGCGGCACAGTTTTGGCTGAGGTTCTAGGAGCCACTCCTGAAGTTCACACAGCAGATTTTGAATTTGCCTGTAAAGCTGGAACAGAAAGTATGTATGTGGTTTTGAACCTGGTGAAGACAGGAGACATCAAATACGGCCTGGCAGTAGGAGCCGATACCTCGCAAGGTGCTCCTGGTGACGCTCTGGAGTACTCGGCTGCTGCTGGGGCAGCGGCTTTTATTTTTGGCCGTGAAAACGTGATTGCTAATGCTTTGGAGACCTATTCCTACACGACGGATACTCCTGATTTCTGGCGTCGCGAATACCAGTATTATCCTCAGCATGGAGGGCGATTCACAGGAGATCCTGCTTATTTCAAGCACGTCGTAGGAGCAGCTAAAGGAATAATGGACAAGGCTGGAATGAAACCTTCTGATTTCGATTATGTCACTTTTCACCAGCCCAACGGAAAATTCCCTTTTAGAGTTGGCAAGATGCTGGGATTCGAGAAAAAACAGATTGAAACGGGTTGGTTGGTCAATAAGCTCGGAAATACCTACTCGGGTTCTTCCCCTTTGGGGCTGACTGCGATTCTGGATGTCGCCAAGCCCGGGGATAAAATTCTTATCGTTTCTTACGGCTCTGGGGCTGGAAGCGATGCCTTTATCTTCGAAGTGACCAAAAGAATGGATAAGGCAAGAGATCTCGCCCCAAAAACAAGAGAATTACTGGAGAAGAACATAAATTACCTTGAGTATGGTGAGTATGCCAAGTTCCGTCAAAAAATCAAAAAGGCGACTTAGGAGGAAGAAATGAGAGATGTTGCTGTAATTGGTGTCGGGATGACAAAGTGGGGAGAACTTTGGGAGAAATCCCTAAGGACTATTTTCGTGGAAACAGCTCTCCTCGCTCTGGATGATGCGGGTGTTGACCGGATTGACTCTATGTATGTGGGCTCTATGTCCTCAGGTCTTTTCGTAGGGCAGGAACACATCGCTTCTCTTCTGGCTGATTATTTAGGCCAGGCTCCTGTCCCTTCGGCAAGAGTAGAGACGGCCTGTGCTTCGGGTGGTCTTGCTTTAAGACTCGGATTTATGGAGGTCGCCTCTGGTATGAGCGATGTTGTCCTTGTCAGCGGCATAGAGAAAATGACAGATGTCAATGGCTATGAAGCAACTTATGCTTTAGGCACAGCCGCTGACCAGGAATATGAAGGCTATCATGGAATCACTTTTCCTGGACTTTATGCTTTAATAGCCAGAGCCCATATGGAAAAGTACGGCACAACAAGGGAACAGCTGGCATTGGTTGCCGTTAAAAACCATCTCAACGGCTCTAAGAATCCTCTGGCCCAGTATCCTTTTAAGATTACAGTGGATTCGGTCTTGAATTCTGTTATGGTCGCTGATCCATTGAGAATCCTGGATTGTTCGCCAATCACTGATGGAGCAGCGGCTGTTATCCTTTGTCCCATCGAGACGGCTCGAAAAATGAATAAACCGGTTGTGAAAATCATCGGGAGCGGTCATGCCACAGATTCGATTGCTCTGAGCTCAAGGAAAGACATTACTTGGCTTGAAGCCACCTACCAAGCTGGAAAGCGGGCTTATGCCATGGCCAATAAAAAACCAAAAGATATCGATATTCTCGAAGTTCATGATTGCTTCACTATTGCTGAGATCTGCGTGATTGAAGCCTTAGGAATTGTAGAGAAGGGGAAAGGCGGAGAAGCTGCAGAAAATGAAATAACTTATCTTGAAGGGAAGATTCCGGTGAACACAAGCGGCGGCTTAAAAGCCAAGGGCCATCCTGTGGGAGCAACGGGTGTGGCTCAGGTTATAGAGATTGTAAAACAGCTCCGGGGAGAGGCTGGCAAGAGACAAGTAAAGGACTCCAGAATAGGGATGGCCCAGAATATGGGTGGAAGCGGCGGAAGTACGGTGGTTCATATCTTCGAGAGAGAATAAGGAAGGAGGGCAAAATGACAACACCATCGAGATATTGGAGGGAAATCCCTCAGAGATACAGGCTGGAAGCCAATAAATGCAAAAAATGTGGGCTCGTCTTCTTTCCCCCGCGTCTTATCTGTTCTCAATGCCAAAATAGAAAATTTGAGGAAACGAAGTTGGCTGAGAAGGGAAAAGTCCTTACTTTTACTATTATCCGGATTCCTCCCCAGCAGTTTGTCGATCAGGCTCCCTATGCGGTGGGGATAGTGGAACTCGATGATGGAGTGAAGTTGACAGGCCAAATTGTGGACTGTGATTTTGAGGATTTAAGAATCGGAAAGAGAGTAAAGATAGAATTCCGAAAGATTTTCGCTGAGGGAGAAGCAGGCATTCTTTGCTATGGCTACAAGTTCGTCCCAGAATAAGATTG
>SOIV01000284.1 GCA_004377005.1 Candidatus Aminicenantota bacterium
GAGAGGCCAAGATGAAAAAAGATATTCATCCTGAATACGTTGAATGCACTATAAGCTGTGCCTGCGGCAATACATTTACTACGCGTTCTACCAAAAAAGAGATCAGGGTAGAAATATGCTCCCAATGTCATCCTTTTTTCACCGGCACACAGAAATTTATTGACAGCGCCGGACGAATAGAAAAATTCAAGAAGAAATATGGCGATATTAAGCTCGGTAAATAACCCAAATGTTTCAAGAACTGAAAGAAATCAAGGAAAAATACCGCCAACTTACCCTCTCTTTATCTGATCCAGCCTTAGTTTCCAATCCTCAAAAAGTCAAAAAAGTCGCCAAGGAACGGGCAGATTTAGAACCTTTCGTAAAAAAATATAAAAATTACGAAAAAATAAAAAATGATATCAAGGAATCAGAAGAAATCCTGGCCGATCCTCAATCTGATTCAGATTTAAAGAAACTTGCAGGGGAAGAGCTCAAAGAATTGAGGCCAGAAGAGGAAAAAATTAAGGAAGAGCTTAGGATTTTGCTCCTTCCTAAAGACCCCAATGATGAGAAAAATGTATTTCTGGAAATAAGGGCGGGCGCTGGTGGAGATGAAGCTTCGCTTTTTGCTCAGGATTTATTCCGGATGTACTCTCGTTTTGCAGAAAAAAAAGGCTGGAAGTCTGAAGTCATGAGCACAAGTTTTTCTCCCATCGGGGGTCTTAAAGAGATTATTGTTAATATCCGTGGGGAGAGAGTCTATTCTCGGCTTAAGTATGAAAGTGGAGTTCATCGCGTGCAGAGAGTGCCCCAAACCGAATCCAGCGGAAGAATCCATACTTCAACTATTACAGTCGCCGTTCTCCCCGAAGCTAATGAGGTAGATATAAAGTTGGACCCGAAGGATTTGAGGATTGAAGCCTATGGTTCTTCTGGACCCGGGGGCCAGAGTGTGAATCGCAACTACACTGCCATTCGAGTAACTCACAAGCCATCAGGATTGGTCGTAACCTGTCAGGATGAAAAATCCCAGCATCGCAATAAGGAAAAGGTCTTACGGATTTTACGGTCACGGCTGATGGATATTGCCCAGAGGAAACAACAAGCAAAGATTGCTAAGGATAGAAAATCTCAAATTGGGACAGGTGAGAGGAGTGAGAAGATAAGAACCTATAACTTTCCTCAATCAAGGATCACAGATCATCGCCTGAATCTTACTCTCCATAAATTAGAGGATGTTCTCGACGGAAGTTTAGATGAGTTCATAAATTCCATAACCCTGCATTATCAGACGCAAATGATGGGAAAGAGAATAAATACCTCTGCCTAAAACGAGTATTCGTTGAGTACCCTCCAAGAGCTATTTTCAAGAGGAAGATCTCTTTTAAAAGACTTGCGCAATCCGGATCTTGAGGCAAAGCTTCTTCTTCTTGAGTCTACCTCAATACAAGAAAAACAATTCTATTCTTTCCCCGAAAATAAACTCTCGAGAGCCGAGGAGAGACGATTTTATAAACTGGTCTCGAAACGCCTGATGGGGACTCCGCTGGCCTACCTAACAGGTGTAAAGGAGTTCTGGTCGATCCCCTTCACGATTTCCCCTGGAATCTTAATCCCCCGTCCAGAAACAGAATTGATTGTGGAGAAAGTGTTGGAATTGTCATCGAGGGAAAATGAGACAATCGTGGATATAGGAACAGGATGCGGAAACATAGCAGTTTCCCTGGCAAAGGAGCTTCCTCAGGCGCGAATTGTGGCTACAGATACGGCGATGAAAGCCTTGAAGCTGGCAAAATTAAACGTTTCTCGACAGAAAATTTCAAATATAATTTTTGCAAGGGGAAGTTTATTTTCTGCTTTGCCAAGACTTCGCTTAGAAGGAAAATGTGATTTTATCGTTTCTAATCCTCCTTATGTTTCAGAAGAAGAATGGGCGAAACTCGATATTGAGATAAGAGAGCATGAGCCAAAGAGTGCATTGGTGGCAGGAAAGAGCGGATTGGAGGTAATTAATAAATTAATCCAGGGAGCACCTCCTTATTTAAAGCCTGGTGGCTGTCTTCTCGTAGAAATCGGGATTGGTCAGAGAGACAAAGTCCTGTCATTTTTCGATTCCGGCGCTGTTTGGAAAAAAGTGAATTTTTTTAAAGACCTTAACGGGATTTCAAGAGTAGCGATGGGGAAAACCTAGAGTGTGTTTCCGAAAGTATTGCTGGCCTGATCGAGGGGGTAGGTTTAAAATTTCCGTTTTGCCGAAGATTATCGCTTCGCCAAAGATCATCGTTACTTTATGTGGGCTTTTTTTGAAATCATCCTTTAAGGTTAGTCGATTTGCCTTTTTGGGTGAGAAAATAGGGGCAAAAGATGCTCTCAAAAATTATCTCTAAAGGCTATGGAATTCATCTTTCGAATTTGTGAATATTAATGTGGAGAATAATTCACCTGGATAAATCAGGTTAAGGATGTGTAGTCTATATTATATCCTTGAGAGAAGAAGTATGACTTGACAGTTTTGTTAGTCGAGTTTAAAATACCAAAAAAGCGAAGGAGTACCAAGATGCCGAAAGAGAAAGACAAGCGAAAAGAGTCACCAGAGAT
>SOIV01000277.1 GCA_004377005.1 Candidatus Aminicenantota bacterium
CGAAAACCTGCAGTGAGTGGCTATTTTTATCCCGGCAGAGAAAAAGATCTCAGAAAAATGATCGAAAGAATGGTTGAGCCAAAAAAAGAAAAGGAAAAGGCCATCTGTGTCGTCTCTCCGCATGCAGGATTCGAATATTCCGGACCAGTTGCTGGAGCTGTTTTCTCTTCTGTCCAGATTCCAGATAAGTTCGTCATCCTGGGACCAAGTCACAGAGCCATCCAGTCTCGTATCGCAATAATGAAAGAAGGGGATTGGGAAACTCCTCTGGGTTTGGTCAAGATTGAATCCCGGCTGGCAGAGCTTATCCTGAATCAATCTCCGCTCATCACTGAAGATGAAATTGCCCATTTAAACGAGCATTCTCTTGAAGTCCAGCTTCCTTTTATTCAGTACTTTAAGAAAGATGTTTCAATCGTTCCAGTTTGTCTTTCTTATCATATCTCGTTCGAGGAGCTGGAAGAGTTGGGGAAGGCCATCTCCTCGGGCATTAAAGAGTTCAAGGAAGAGGTAATGATTGTAGCCAGCACGGATATGAGCCATTATGTGGAGCATGAAGTGGCGAAGAAAAAGGATTTTTTAGCCATTGAAAAGATGCTAAATCTAGATGCTAAGGGACTTTATGACACCGTGCAGAATGAAGATATCAGCATGTGTGGCTTTCAACCCACCACCTCGGCCATTGTTGCCTCAAAGGAACTGGGGGCAAAGAAAGCAACTCTTGTAAAATACCAGACTTCTGGAGATACATCAGGAAATTATCATGAAGTTGTCGGCTATGCCGGGATAAAGATAAACTGAAGCGTCGAATTTAGGATCAGATATTAAAAATGCAATTTTTCAAAGCCTGATCCCATTCTATACGCATTTTTTACAGCCAACATGTAACCATATCAAAAAGCAGTTTACTGATTTAAAAGACATTTACAGCAGCTGCTGGTTAAAAAATGTTATACTCATGTAGTGAACGAGTACAGTAATTTGACAATATTTAAGATTTAATGCTATAAATTTTTTGGAGTAGATCAGTGCGAGCTCGAATATTGAGAGAGAAAGACAGACGAATTCTCAACCTAATTGTTGAGAGCTATCTAAAAAAAGGCAAACCCATAAGCTCTGGATATGTTGCTCAGAGGAGCCTTCTGTCTGTTTCCTCTGCTACCGTAAGAAACATAATGTCAAAACTAGAAGAATACGGTTTTCTCTCTCAACCTCACACATCTGCAGGGCGTGTCCCAACGGACAAAGGCTTGAGGCACTATGTAAACAATCTGTTCGACGAAGCCATTATTCCTGAAAAAAAGATCGATCTTCTGTCCGAAAATCTTGTTCTTCATAAGGATGATTTCCACTCTTTCCTCAACCAGGTGTCCAGGATTTTAGCTGACTATTCTGATAACTTAGGATTTGTCCTTTCTCCGAGGATTTCAAAAATAAATTTTCAACATATTCGTTTTATCAAGATATCCGAATTCAAAGTTATGAGCATCTTGATCACTCCTTCAAACTTCGTCCTAACTGAGATTGTTCAGACAAAGACCTACTTTACTCAGGCTGAGCTTGACAAGGCCTCTCAGTATATCAATCAGAGCTTCAGGAGTAAGAACTTACATTTCATTCGGGACTATCTCCTCCACGAACTTCCCAAATATAAGATAAAATATGAAACTATAATTGATAAATTGATTACACTGTTGAAAGCTTATATTTCTCAGGAGGAGCAAGAAAACGAGATTTTTTTCCAGGGGACACCAAAGCTTTTGGAAAAACATGATCTTTTTGATATGGAAAAGTTAAAGTCTCTTTTTCAGAATTTCGAAGAAAAAGAAAAACTTGCCAAACTCCTTTCTGACTTCATCAGTCTTGACAGAGTAAAAGTAATGATTGGCTCTGAATTGGACATTCCTGATATATCAGATTGCTCTCTTTTCCTCTCCCACTATGGAGACCATAGCCAGGTTCTGGGCTCCTTAGGCATAATAGGACCGAAAAGAATTCAATATAAAAAAATCATACCCCTAGTGGATTGTATTGCGAAAAGTCTAAGCCAAACGATCAGTTTCAACCAGTAAGGAGGAAATATGGTAAAAAGGACTGAAGTAAAGCCTGCTGAGATGAAAGAAAAAGAGCATAAAGCAAGACAAGATAAAGCCAATATTTTAAAAGATAAACTGAATAAGCAAGAATCAGAAATCAAGCTTCTTGAAATAGAAAATGAAAAGCTAAAAGAAGAATATTTGAGAAAAATAGCTGAAATGGAAAATTTAAGAAAGAGGTTAGAACGAGAAAAGAGTGAGTTCTATCAATATGCCCTTTCTGAATTATTAAAAGAGCTTTTTGATGTCCTGGACAATTTTGAAAGAGCTTTAGAAACTCAAACTAAAGGAAACGGCAAGAGCTTCCAAGAGGGCATTGAGATGATATACAAACAGTATCAAGACCTGCTGATGAAGCAAGGTGTTAAACCCATAGAAATCAAGGGAAGAAAATTTGATCCTCACCTTCACCAAGCTCTTATGACTGAAGAATCCGAAGACGTTGAAGAGCCTGAAGTTGCTGAGGAATTGCAGAAGGG
>SOIV01000185.1 GCA_004377005.1 Candidatus Aminicenantota bacterium
AAGCTCAATGACAAACCCACGCGATTGACTGTAGACGGTGAGCGCATGCTTTTATGGGCTTTGCGCTCTGAGTTGAATCTTACCGGAACAAAATTCGGTTGCGGAGAGGGTTTCTGCGGTGCCTGCACTGTCCTTGTCAACAAAAAGGCTATCCGCTCGTGTCAGTTTCCTGTAAAAGATGTCAAAGGAAAAGAGGTTATTACTATCGAGGGCTTAGCCAAAAACGGAAACCTCCATCCCCTCCAGAAAGCATTCATAAAACACGATGCTCTTCAATGTGGGTTTTGTACTCCAGGTATGATTCTCAATGCCTACAGTTTATTGTTAAATAATCCTCGACCTACCCATAAAGATATCATTCAAAATATGGATGAGAATTTATGCCGCTGTGGAGCACATACCCGAATTGTTCAAGCTATTAAAACCGCGGCCAAGGAAATGAAAGGAGAAAAGAAGAGATG
Organism: Candidatus Aminicenantota bacterium; assembly: GCA_004377005.1. Taxonomy (GTDB): domain Bacteria; phylum Acidobacteriota; class Aminicenantia; order Aminicenantales; family Aminicenantaceae; genus SOIV01. The sequence continues at coordinate 462 of SOIV01000185.1, forward strand.
AAAAAAGATGAATATATGGACCTTGATTTTAGTGATATAAAAGCCCATTTCCCCCTTGACCGACGGGAATTCATTAAACTGTTCGGTGGAGGAATCGTAATCCTCGTCTCTATAAGAGACGCTGAAGCCCTGCTGCAAGAAACACGCCGCAGAAGGTTTCGCCCAGAGCTCCCCGAAGATTTCAATGCTTTTCTTAGAATCGGAGAGGACGGCAGAGTCAGCTGCTTTACAGGTAAGATTGAGATGGGTCAGGGTGTCATAACCTCACTCGCCCAGATGTTAGCAGACGAACTGGAAGTATCCTTTAGTTCAGTTGACATGGTCATGGGAGATACAGACCTCTGTCCTTGGGACATGGGGACTTTCGGTTCCATGACCACCCGCTTTTTTGGGCCACCTCTAAGAGAAGCCGCTGCAAAAGCCAGAGCAGTTTTGATGGAGCTGGCGGCTGAATATCTTCAGACACCTCTGAACAAACTGAAAGCAAAGGACGGGGTAATATTTGACAAAACACAGAGTAAAAATAAGGTTACTTATGCCCAACTGACCAAAGGTAAAAAAATTGCAAAGAAACTAATTAGAAAAGCAACCTTAGAAGCTGTGTCAGAATTTACTATAGTTAACAAGCCCACTTCACGAACAGATGCGCCAGAAAAAGTCACTGGCAAAGCTATGTTTGCGGGCGATATCCGCCTACCTGGTATGTTGTCTGCCAGGATTTTAAGACCTCCTGCCCACGGGGCAAAAATAAAGAGCGTGGACACTTCTGCAGTAGAAAAAATAAAGGAAGTCCGAGTAGTCAAGGATGGCGATTTGATCGCTGTCCTCCACAAACATCCAGATGAGGCTGAAAAAGCCTTGGCAAAAGTTAAAGTCCAGTATGATTTGCCAGAAGCGAAGGTAGACGATAAGACAATTTTCGACCACTTGCTCAACGTTGCTCCAGAAGGGGAAGTAGTAGCCCAGGGAGGAAACCTCCAAACAGGGGAAAAGCTCTCAGCCCATATTGTTGAGGAAACATACCTGAATAGTTATGTCGCTCATGCCCCAATAGAGCCCCATACAGCCGTGGCCAAAATCGAGGGCAATAAAGCTACAGTCTGGGCTTCTACTCAAACGCCCTTCCCAGCCAAAGAGGAAATAGCCCAGGCTCTGGGCTTTCCTTCCAAAAATGTCCGGATCATCACTCCCTTTGTAGGAGGAGGTTTTGGGGGAAAAACCAGAAACATGCAGGCTGTAGAAGCAGCTCGGTTAGCTAAATTAACCGGAAAACCTGTCCAGGTTGCCTGGAGCCGGGCAGAAGAATTCTTTAATGATACCTTCCGGCCTGCAGCAGTGGTTAAAATAAAATCAGGAATCAAGGACTCTGGTAAAATTTTTCTCTGGGATTATATTGTTTATTTCGCAGGTGAAAGAGGTTCTCAACAATTTTACGATATTCCTCATCATCGAACGGCCTCCACTGGAGGAGGCTGGCGGGGTACTCCTGGTTCCCACCCCTTCGGCACAGGAGCCTGGCGGGCACCTGGCAACAACACCAACACCTTTGCCAGAGAATCGCATATTGACATAATGGCTTCAAAAGCAGGCATAGATCCTCTGGAATTCCGCCTGAAGAATTTAAAGGATAAAAGAATGCTTAGAGTCCTCACCGCTGCTGCACAGAAATTCGGTTGGACTAAATCCAAAGCATCCAATGGCCGTGGTTACGGTATTGCCTGTGGTACTGATTCGGGCACCTATGTAGCTCACATGGCAGAAGTTGAAGTCGATAAAAAGAAAGGGACTGTTCAGGTTAAGCGTATTGTCTGTGCTCAAGACATGGGCCTGGTTATCAATCCTGAGGGAGCGAAAATGCAGATGGAAGGCTGTATCACAATGGGATTGGGCTATGCTCTTACTGAAGAAATCCATTTCAAAGGTGGAGAGATTTTTGACCTCAATTTTGATACGTATGAAATACCACGCTTCTCCTGGCTGCCAAAAATTGAGACAGTATTGATCGACGCAAAAGATTCTCCTCACCAGGGAGGTGGAGAACCAGCAATTATCTGCATGGGCGCTGTCGTTGCCAATGCGATTT
>SOIV01000285.1 GCA_004377005.1 Candidatus Aminicenantota bacterium
AGCAGTCTCCTCTTAACCTTAGAATTTGTTTATTAAACTATTAGTTTTCGCTCGTCTTTTACGACGTTTAGCACAATATGGGTAACTGTTCTATCCACATATTTCTGAGAGAGAACATTCTTTATAAAACTGTTTAGATCGTCCCTGCTTTTAAAATGCGCGATCACAATCGAATCCCATTCTCCGGTTACATCATAAATCGCAAAGACATGGGAATCTTCCGCGATTTTCTCTTGAGTCTCGATGAGCTTACCACCGGAAATTCGTATACCCACAATAGCGATTAGGTTAAATCCGAAGTATTCCGGGTCCAGTAGAGGAATATACCCCTTTATTGCTCCCTGTTCTTCGAGCCTTTTTATTTTATTAATCACCACTGGAGCAGAGGTTCCGATTTCTTTGGCTATTTCTCGAAAGCTTTTTCTTGAATTCTGATTAAGAGATCTAACAATTTTTAATTCCAGCTCCTCAATCATCTGTCCTCCTTTCTTCATATGTAAGTAAAATTATATAAAATATATATATTTGTTAATGAATTATAGGATAGTTCTTGACATTTGACAATATTTCTGTAAAATATTTGTCTAAATGATACTAGATTCTTCTCTCGAAGTCAAATTGTACACAAAGGAGTCTGTCGAACTCCCCAATATTTTAAAAGATAGGCTCCCCAGAATTCAATTCATTTCTCAACCCGAAAGCATTGATGATATCCAGGAAATGTTTTCTTATTCAATAAAAAATAAACTCTCGATAATCCCCCGGGGCGCAGCCACTTATGGAATGGGTGGTATTGCTCCGCTCAGACGATCGATAATGGCGGACCTCACCCATTTGAACAGAATCTTAGATTTTGATGAAAAAAAGAAAACTATCTATTTCGAAGCAGGTCTAAGATGGTGGGATCTTAAGAATTTCTTGAAGAATTATTCTCTCGACCTCTATACCTACCCCACTAGCTTATTTTCCACTGTTGGTGGCTGGTTGTCTACAGGAGGTTATGGGGTTAACAGCTTCAGGTATGGACACATATCAAATCTTGTTGATTCAATCGAAATTGTAGCACCCCAAAAGAAAAAAAGGATTAATCGCCAAGATCGTGAATTCAAATATTTCATGGAAACTGAGGGTCAAATGGGGATCATAAGCAAGGTGAAGCTCAGAATTCGAGAAGCTAAACCATCCAAGCCCTATCTCGTCTTCTTCAACAAAGCATCAGAGGCTGCCGGGTTTTTATCTGAGGTTTCAAAATCATTAAAAACGCCGCCCGTCCATATATCTTTCTTTGACCGGCATCGATTAGAGCATAAAAATTTATTGCTTAACGGCAAAGTCTCATTTCCAAAAATGGAAGGTATTTTGGTAGTCTTTGAAGATCTCTCCTCCCAGGAAGCATTTTTGAGCCTGGTAGAGAGAAAAAAGGGAATATTAGCCGAAAATTATTTAACAGCGTTCTTATGGAATGAAAGATACTTCCCGTTTTCCATAAAACATTTCCACCCCTCTATCCTCGGTTGTGAAACAATCCTTCCCATCGAAAATCTCGATCATTACATTAGAAAGACAAGAAAGTTCGGGAAAAATTATGGCATTCCGCTCTCGACCGAAGCCACATTAATAAGCGGAAATGAGGCTGTCGTTTTCACAATTTTCCCATCTGACCCGAAAAAACTTATTCACTTTGTTCATCTTTTCTTAACATATTCATTAACCCATATCGCTTCGAAGTGTGGCGGAAAGCCTTACGGAATAGGAACATGGAACCTCCCCCTGCTCAAGAAAAAATTCTCTGATAAAGACACAAAAGAATACTTACGTTTAAAAAAAGAATTAGACCCGCTTAATTTATTAAATCCAGCTAAATCGTTCTCTCCAGACTGGAGAATCGCCTACTTTTTAAAAATGGCATATTCAATGAGCGCGTTATTTTCAAACGGAAATCCTTTTTTTAAACCATTCCTAAAAATCCTGAGCGCTAACCTGGAGAAGCACAAAAGGAGCTTGCTTGACCCAGAAGCCTGCGCAAACTGTGGAGCCTGTATTGCTGTCTGTCCCGCCTATTTCACGAACAGATCGGAAATCGTCACCGCAAAAGGAAAGCTCTTTCTCCTGAAACGCCTGCTTAACGGCTCATCTATTCCTGAGCCTGTTGCTGAGAATATATTTCTCTGTTTGCACTGTCATCTCTGTGAATATGTATGCCAGAGTAAGCTAAAATTAATGCCGGTCTGGGACAAACTCGAAGCAATCGCAGAAAAAATATCTGGACGCCCTGAAGAAAAAATAGACGAATTCATAAAAAAGGTGGAATCTCACCCGGCTTATACCAAGCTTTTAGATTCCTTGAGTAATTCATCAAATAATAATCACCAGGAAATAAAGAATGTATAAACGATACCACATAGAAACATCTCCAGTTGAATTATCCACAACCAAAATAGGGAAGTTCGAGATCATACGCAACGATTCATGTTTGAACTGTGGTCGATGTATGACTCATTGCATTTATGATGTCCACAAACGAGATTCTGATGACCCTCGTATAATGTCTGACCCGGTCAATCATCTCTGCAAGAATTGTTTCTCCTGCATTCAAAACTGCCCTTATCAAGCCCTCGAAATGATTAAGAACAAGGAGTTTGAAAAACTGGGAAACACTTATTGGACTCCTCAAATTATCCATACTATCTGGAATGAAGCAGAGGAAGGAAAGATCCCTATCTTTGGCGCAGGTTACCGTGGTCCGTTTAGAGGCTCGGGCTTTGATGACATATGGACAGATATGTCAGAAATAGTCCGCCCCACAAGGGACGGAATCCATGGAAGAGAATACATTGCCACCTCAGTTGATCTGGGGAGAAAGTTACCCTGGATATCTGATTTTGCCAAACTCGACCTGACAAATTCCTATGAAATACAGATTCCTATGTTGCTTGATACAAGTCCATTGGGGCTCAATTCAAGAGGTATCATTCTACCTATCATAAAAGCTGCCCATAAGCTCGGGACTCTGGCCTTTTTAGATATCGAAAATTATTTTGATGAGTTAAAACCTTACCTTAAATCGATAGCTTTACGCTGTTCGCTCGATAAAATTACGCACCTGGATCGAGCTCCCTGGAGAGAGGCGAATTTTATAGAGATAGCCTTACCTCAAAAATATTCAATTTCAGAACTTGAACGAGTTCTAAAGAAATTGAAAAGCGAGAATCAAACTGCCTTAATTTCTCTCGGATTGACCAATCCCTCTCTCTCAGCGGGAATTTTTAAACAATTTAAGGAAGCAAGGGCAGATATATTGAATTTTTATGCTGATAATCACGGCCAAAGCTTTGAGGGTAATATTTTTATCTGTGAGTCAACGAGAAAATTACAGCTTGATTTAGTCAAAGAGCGTATGCGGGATGAAGTCACGATACTTGGGAAAGGAGGAATTGCTGCTGCTGAACACGTGCCAAAAATAATCATCTGTGGTGCGGATGCCGCAGTCCTGGATCTCTCTCTACTTGTGGCTGCAGGATGTCGAGTATGTAAAGTCTGCAAAATAGATGACTGTCCTGTAGAACTCGAAAAGCTGGATCCGGAAATTGCCGAGCAGCGTATCATAAACATGATATGCGCCTGGAGGGACCAGCTTTTAGAAATACTGAGTGCTATGGGAATAAGAGATGTGAGAAGATTGCGCGGCGAGAAAGGAAGAGCAATATTTCATGAAGAAATAGAGAGAGAATCCTTTGAATTTATCTTTAAGGAAAATGGTCCGGTCAAATGAAAAGTGTCGAAATAAGAAACTGTAACTCAAGATTTCATAAGAATATAGGCAAATACACAGTCTCTCTCAAAGATAGCTGTTTTCACTGTGGACTCTGTGTCGAGATATGTCCTTATTGTGTTTTCGATAGGATAGACGGTTTCAACCATGTCTCGACCCCTAATTCTGCTGGCTGCTTGGGCCCGGATTGCAAGGAAGGGCCGTATTATTGTACGACAAAATGTCCAGTAGATGCCATAAAGATTGAATTAGACCCTCAATGGAAAACTCTTGGAGATTTCCGCTGGACACCGGATCTGATAATCACCACCTGGCAGCAGGCGGAAACAGGAGAAATCCCGCGCGGCAATCTTGAATACAGAATCGGCGCTTCTGGAGGCGGCTTTGATGTTTTCGATTTTACGATTGACGACGTTACTGCTATTTCATCTGAAGAAATCGATAATATCATTACTTCCGATAAGATCAGTACCTCTATCTGTTTAAACCGCCGGGGAGAGGGCCCCTCGATAGAAATCCCTGTTCCCTGGTACGGAGCAGGTATGTCCTTCGGCTCTATAAGCCTTCCTTCAATATTAGCTCGGGCTCACTCGGCAAAAGCATGGAAAACGTTCACCTCGACTGGAGAAGGCGGCTATCCGGATGAACTCATTCCCTACAGCAACCACGTCATAACCCAGATAGCCACTGGATTGTTTGGAGTAAGTGAAGAGACAATAAAAAGAACACCAATCATCGAATTTAAATATGCCCAGGGTGCAAAGCCCGGTCTTGGAGGACATCTGCTTGGAGACAAAAATACACCAGGTGTGGCAAAAATGAGAGAAACTGTTCCCTGGAATTCTCTTTTCTCTCCCTTTCCTTTCCACAGCGTCTACTCAGTCGAAGACCATAAGAAGCACATTGATTGGGTAAAAACCATAAATCCCGATGCTCTCATTTCTGTAAAGGTTTCAACTCCCTCGGATGTGGATATGGTCGCCGTAGGAAGCTACTACGCGGGAGCAAATATTATCCATCTGGACGGAGGCTACGGTGGAACAGGTGCTGCACCCGAGATTGCCAAGAAGAATATTGCCATGCCCATAGAATATGCAATAACAAAAGTCCATAAATTTCTTCTCGAGGAGGGGGTCCGTGAGGAAATAGTCCTCCTGGCAAGCGGGGGAATCAGAACTGCCTTTGACATAGCAAAATCAATTGTCCTTGGAGCAGATGGTGCAATCATAGGAACGTCGGATTTGATTGCCCTGGGATGTGTAAGATGCGGAAACTGTGAGAGCGGAAGAGGATGCCCTCGTGGTATTGCGACAACTGATCCTGAGCTTGAAAAACAGATCGACCCGTCTTGGGGAGCTCAAAGGATAATAAATCTCTACGCTTCCTGGCAAAAGCAACTGAAATTACTTCTCTACAAACTTGGCCTCAAAGACATAAAGGAGCTGAGAGGTCGAACAGATTTTTTAAAGCACATCGATGAAAAATAAAGACGTAATTCGATTAATCGAGTCAAGGCGTAAGCTTTCTTCTCCGGGCGGCCTTAAAAAATTGGAAATGGAAGGAGGCTGTGGAGTTGTTGGCTTAGCCTGCAATGAAAAAATCTCAGGAAAGCACATCATGCAGTCTCTAATTCAGATGCATAACAGGGGAAACAGCAAAGGCGGAGGGATTGCGGCCCTTGGGCTAAACTCCTCCCAATGCGGTGTCAGCCAAAAAATACTTGAAGAAGATTATTTGATCCAGGTAGCTTATCTTGACCCAAGCGTAAGACATCAGGTGGAAAAGGAATTCATAATCTCAAACCTGGATGTTCATACATCCTATCCACTTCCCACTCTAAAAGATTATAGAGCTGTCGATGGTTTAGATATGAAACCACCTGAAGTATGGAGATATTTCTGTCGGGTTAAAGACAAAGCCCTGAGCCAGTTTATTCTTAAAAATAATTTAGATGCTCTTGAAAGACCAAAGGCTGAAGATGAATTCATTTATCAAAACACCTACAAACTGAATAATAAGTTTTATACATCTCTCGGGGAAAAAAGGGCATTTGTCCTCTCGCATGGGCGTAATATGATCATTCTTAAAATCGTAGGTTATGCGGAACAGTTAATAGAGTACTATCAAATTGAAAATTTAGAAGCTCATATTTGGGTCGGACATCAAAGATATCCCACCAAAGGAAAAGTCTGGCATCCCGGAGGGGCTCATCCCTTTATGGGAATGAACGAAGCACTGATCCATAACGGAGATTTTGCAAACTATTATTCCATAGCCGAGTATCTCAGTCAGCGAAACATCTACCCTCTTTTTCTGACTGATACAGAAGTAGCTGTGCTTCTTTTTGACCTGCTCCACAGAGTATACGAGTACCCTCTTGAGTACATAATCGAAGCCATTGCTCCCACAACGGAAAGGGACTTTTATTTATTGCCCGAGGAAAAAAGAAAGATATACCGCGCCATTCAGACATCTCATATCCACAGCTCTCCTGATGGACCCTGGTTTTTTATAATCGGACAAACAAATATCAAACAAAAGAGTTTTCAACTCCTGGGAATAACGGATACATCGATGCTCAGACCCCAGGTCTTTGCCTTCCAGGAGAATGGCGTGAGTATTGGACTCGTGGCCAGCGAAAAGCAAGCTATAGATGCAACACTGCGAAGCTTGCACCAGGAAGACAAAAGATTCTTACCTTATGCTGATTTTTACTGGAATGCAAGAGGCGGAAGTTATACAGATGGAGGAGCATTTATCTTTACTGTAAAAGGAAAAAATCTGGTAATAACCGATAAATTTGGGAGACGAATCTCAGTAAATAAAGAACATGACTGTCCACCTATTAATATATCAGCCGGAAAATCTGAGGATGTAGATCCTGCAGAAAAAATAAAAGAATTCACTAAAACAATCGACCAGAGATGGAGAATCCCGATCAAAGACAGAGCATGCGCATTATCAAATACCGAGGAATATCTCAATGAAATATTCCTATCAATGTCTGCCCAAAAACAAGCAGAAAATCTATATCGCTATACAGACTGGGAAAAAATAGATTCACTATCCCCGCCAAAAAGTCAGAAAGAAGTTCTGGTGATAAACTGTGAAAAATTCCCTGCAGAAGGGAGTCAATCAATTTCCAGGTTTATTGTGGAGGCTTACCAGCTAGGCTGGAAAAATTTCATAACTTTTAACTGGAGAGGTCAGAGGTTTTGCGGGTGCGGGTTGGGCTCGGAATCTAACGATGTCCGAATAGACGTGTTCGGGAGTTCAGGCGATTATCTTGCTTCAGGTCTTGACGGAGCAGAAATTGTTGTCCACGAGAGCGCTCAGGACCAAATAGCTCAGATCATGAAAAGCGGAAAACTTGTAGTCTACGGGGATGTCGGACAGACCTTTATGTATGGAGCTAAAGGTGGCGAAGTCTATGTTCTTGGAAATGCAGCCGGAAGACCTCTTATTAATGCTGTAGGAGCACCAAGAGTTGTCATAAACGGAACATGCCTAGACTATCTGGCAGAATCCTTTATGGCAGGCAATCCCTTGGAAGGTGGAGGGTTTGTCATTCTTAACGGACTTAAATTCAGTGAGAAAGGAGAAATCACTGAATTAGAAACTCCCTACCCTGGAGGAAATCTCTTTTCGCTAGCTTCTGGTGGCGCTATTTACATCCGCGATCCATTTTCAAAAGTTGAAGAGGGCCAGCTAAACGGAGGTAGGCTTATCGAATTAACCGAAAAAGACTGGGAGCTTATTCTTCCCTACTTAGAAGAAAATGAAAGACTCTTCAACATTCCTGTAAAACGTTTATTAAGTCCGAATGGTGAACTCCGCTCATTCAATCAGGTTTACCGAAAAGTTGAGGCAGTGGAATTGAAAGTCCTCCAAAAAGGCCACCGTTAAAAAAATGTTAAAAGTTTGTTTTTCCTTCAGAGGAGGAAAAAATGAATGAATTGCAAGTAAATATTAGATGTCCCTACTGTAAGCAAAGTCTAATGTATGATGGTCAAATAATAGACGGCTATCCGAGTGTAAAAGTGGTTATTCAAAATTCTAATAAGCGTGGGATGCTCTACCTGAGCTCTATTTATGGGAGCTATAACATTATCTCAGAATTCAATATCCCCATGGATGAAATAATCCTGTTTTTTTGCCCCGATTGTCAATCTTCTCTTTTAATTAAAGATTTATGCGATAAATGTAGTGCCCCGATGACATTTTTTGAATTATTACAAGGTGGTAAAGTCCAGATTTGTTCGCGACGTGGATGTAAGAAGCACTTGATAGAATTCTCAGACCTGTCCCAAGAAATATCTACACTCTACAATGCTTATGAGGTATTCGCTGATCCATCCCGGAAAAA
>SOIV01000016.1 GCA_004377005.1 Candidatus Aminicenantota bacterium
TAACAATAGGATATTCGGTGTTCTTTGTAGTGAACATTTTTCTACTTAGAGTCATTTTGATCCTAATAGCTATCGGCGTCACCATACATGTCCTCTCTATTCGAACTTTAAAACGATGATCGATAGAAAAAATTATTTTTTTTGAGGATATCTAGATTATTAATAAAGAAAATTCCTGATATTTGTTTAACAACTATTGCAAAATTTCCGATTTAGCGATATCTTTATTCTTTCTTAAATTCATTGATTACTTTTTTATCCTATAATGTTTGAAGTTATTCTGGAGTCGTTATAAAATATGATTCATAATATTTCATAATATTTCATAAAGTGAGGAAATAATAATGACCATAACAAAAGAAGAAGCGCTAGAATATCATTCTAAGGGGCGAAAAGGCAAAATAGAGGTCTGCTCTACAAAACCTTGTCTTACCCAAAGGGACTTATCCTTAGCTTATACTCCTGGAGTGGCTGAACCTTGCCTCGAAATTGAAAAATCTGCTGAGGCGGCTTATACCTATACTGCAAAAGGGAATTTAGTTGCAGTGGTCTCCAACGGTACGGCTGTGCTCGGTCTGGGGAATATAGGTGCTCTAGCTGGAAAACCTGTGATGGAAGGAAAGGGAGTTCTTTTTAAAAGGTTCGCAGACATCGACGTCTTTGATATTGAAGTAGACTCTGAGGATCCCGATGAAATAATTAAATTAGTGAAACTTCTGGAGCCGACATTTGGAGGAATTAACTTAGAAGATATTAAAGCACCCGAATGCTTCAAAATTGAAGAGACCTTAATAAAGGAATTAAACATTCCTGTTTTCCATGACGACCAGCATGGAACAGCGATCATCTCTGGAGCCGGGCTTCTCAATGCTGTTGAAGTTCAGAAAAAACAGATAGACAAGGTGAGAATAGTTGTGAATGGAGCTGGAGCTTCTGGGATCGCAAACGCCAATATATATGTTGAATTGGGAGTTAAGCCTGAAAACATCATCATGTGCGACTCAAAAGGAGTGATATACAAGGGAAGAGAGGAAGGGATGAATCCTTATAAGGAAAAATACGCTCGGGATACCAAGCTGAGAACCCTTGCTGAAGCAATGAAGGGGGCTGATGTGTTCGTGGGAGTCTCCGTGGCAGATGTGGTGACCAAAGAAATGATAGCCTCCATGAACGAACGGCCGATAGTATTTGCTATGGCTAATCCTGACCCTGAGATAAAATACGAAGATGCGCTCAGTGTTAGAAAAGACCTCATCATGGCCACTGGCCGCTCGGATTATCCCAATCAGATAAATAATGTGCTCGGCTTTCCCTTTATCTTCAGGGGGGCTCTTGATGTGAGAGCAACCACCATTAATATGGAAATGAAAATCGCAGCTTCTCATTCCCTGGCTGATTTAGCCAAGGAAGATGTGCCTGATTCGGTGATCCAGGCTTATGGAAATCAAAAGATGAAATTTGGACCAGATTATATTATTCCCAAACCTTTTGATCCGAGAGTGCTCATCTGGGAAGCCTCAGCTGTAGCCGGAACAGCTCTAAAGACTGGAGTCGCTCGAAAAAAGATTGATATCGAACAGTATAAACAACAGTTAGAAGCGCGCCTGGGAAAGCAGAAAGAAGTGATGCGGATTTTTATCAACAAAGCAAAATCACAGCCCAAGAAAATTGTCTTTCCTGAAGGAAGTGAGGAAAAGATTCTCCGCGCCTGCCAGGTTATCATCGACGAAGGAATTGCCAAGCCCATCCTTTTAGGAAAAAAAGATGCAGTTATCCAGAAAGCGAAGGAACTCAGTCTTGATATTCTCGATAGCACAGAGATTATTGAGCCTTCGAAATATCCAAAATTCGATGAATATGTGGAGGAATTCTTCCAGATGAGGCAGAAGAAGGGAGTAACCAGGGTGGAAGCTGAGGAAATCTTGAAAAAACCTAACTACTTTGGCTCCTTGATGGTTCATATGGGAGATGCCGATTGTCTGGTTTCAGGTCTAAACATGCACTATCCGGAAACGATTCGGCCTGCTTTGCAGGTTGTTAAAATAAAACCTGAATTAAGAATAGTCTCCGGTCTGTACATGATGATTTTTAAAGACGACATCATGTTCTTTGCTGATGCAACCGTCAATATTGAGCCTACCTCTGAAGATTTGGCAGAAATTGCCATCGACACAGCTGAAGCTGCACGTCGATTCGGCGTGGAACCAAAAGTGGCTATGCTCTCCTTCTCAAATTTTGGCAGCACCCGTCATCCACTATCAGAGAAAGTCAAGAAAGCAGTGGAAATCGTAAAACAGAAGATGCCCGATTTAATTATTGATGGGGAGATGCAAGCTGATACAGCCGTTGTTCCCGAGATATTGAACTCAACCTATCCCTTCAGCAGATTAAAGGAAAAAGCGAATGTTTTGATTTTCCCTGACCTCCAATCGGGAAATATCGCCTATAAGTTACTGGAGAGACTGAGCGGTGTCAAAGCAATTGGCCCTATCCTTATGGGAATGAATAAACCAGTTCATGTA
>SOIV01000026.1 GCA_004377005.1 Candidatus Aminicenantota bacterium
TTTTTTTCATAGGGAGCACGCACAATCCCTTTTTCGGTGATTATGGCAGAGATGTACCTGGCAGGGGTGATGTCAAAGGCTGGGTTTTGGACCTTCACATTAGGAAGAGTCAGACATCGACCTCCGATCTCTCTAACTTCCTGAGGATCTCTTTCTTCTATAGGAATATCCCTTCCTTCGGCCAGATTAAAATCTATGGTGTTTGAAGGAGCAGCTACATAGAAGGGAAGACTATGTTCCTTTGCCAGAACAGCTATCGTGTATGTTCCTATTTTGTTGGCTGTATCGCCGTTTTTAGCTATCCTGTCAGCTCCTGTCATCACCACAGAAATCATTCCTTTCTGCATCAGGAAGCCTGCCGTATTATCAGTTATTAACGTGACCGGGATATTTTCTCTGTCAAGCTCCCAGCATGTCAATCTTGCCCCCTGAAGGAAAGGCCTGGTCTCGCCAGCATAAACCTGAATCTTCTTTCCCTCTTGGAAGGCAGCCCGGATTACTCCCAGGGCTGTGCCGTAGCCGGCTGTTCCCAGCAACCCAGCATTACAATGAGTCAGGACAGACTGACCATCTTTGAGCAGGTCCTTTCCCCAAATACCTATTTTCTTGTTGGTTTCTATGTCTTCTCTCTCGATGTCCGTCGCTTCCTGGATCATTCTCTTCTTAAGCTGGGAGAAAGACAGACGCTTGTTCTTCTCGAAGGTTTTTTTCATCCTTTCCAGAGCCCAGAATAAATTGTGAGCAGTTGGTCTTGTCCTCTCCAGCCGGCGATAAATCCGGTCAAATTCTTCATCCAGATTTTCTTCGCTCTCAACCCTCATCAGGCCCAGCGCCACACCATACCCAGCAGCAACCCCGATGGCTGGTGCTCCCCGGATAATCATCTTTTCCACAGCTTCAGCCACCTGATTGTAATCCGTGCATTCCACATAAACTTCCTTTACCGGTAACTTTCTCTGGTCGATCATGACAACTCTATCTTTTCTCCACTCAATTGTCGGCAGCATTCTTAACCTCGCTTTTCCAAGAAGGAGTTTCAGGGCCTCTCCAGTTCCATCTTTTCACCCAGGCCATGTATCTGGACCGAAACTCTTCCCATTCTTCCTCTGGAAGTTTTTCCTTTAGACTCTGAAAGCAAAATACAATTTGAAGGTCATTATCCCGAAGGATTTCTTCTTTGGGAAGCCCCAGTTCTCTGGCCATTACAGCCTCTTCAAAGCTTTTCTTGTAGTCTTCGAGGTGGCTCGAAATCTGAGATTGGAGATAATGATAAAAGCCGCAGCTTAAATCCTTATTGGTGAGTTTCTCAGCTACTTTGAGGGCTGCAGTCAATATTTTCTGCTTTTCTTTCCCTTCTTTCCGGAGTGCTCTTTTGAGCATCGCATCTGTATATTTTTGAGCGGCAAAGACAGCTACCTGTTTTAGCTTTGATTTATCAAGAACACTGGCGTAGATCTTGAGAGCAGAATCTTCAAGCTTAAGTTCATCCAATGAAGAAGCCAGCCCTAAAAGGGAAATCTCGCGAGCCCATTCCTCGCCCTTTTCAAACCCGTAAGAAAAAGCATTGAGAAAGCTTTCCTCTGCCTCCTCCCACAATTCCAGGTTCAATTCAGCCATCCCTTTCAACATGAAGGCCTGGGCTGAAGGATGCTTTTCAGCCTCCAACTCAGCCTCGATTAAGGCTCTTTTGAAAGAAGCAATTGCCTTCTCAGTCTGGTAGAGCCGGGAGAACTTCTGTCCTTGAGAATAAAAAAACTTAGCCTCCTTAAGATGGGAAACACAGGCAGGGAGTGAAAAAAGCCAAAAAAGAAGAAAAAGGATGATGAAGGATATTTTGGGGATAGGTCGAAAACTGGCAATCGTTTCTCTCGAGATAAGATTCTTATTCATTTCCTTCTTCACTTCCTTCGTTCTTCCGCTTTTTAATCGTATTTGCTACAACTTCCTGGACTTTATCCTCTGACATGAGCTCAATGCTGAGGGATGCCGCTTCTTCGGCAACGGTCTTCAAACCTTCAAGAAGTCTTGATTTACCCTCGAAAGCTTCGATATCTTTCTCGGCACGACTGACCTTTTCTTCGAACTCTTCAACAATTTTCCTAAAATCTCTTGATTCGAGCTCTTCATAAAAAAGGGCAGAGAGAAATGGATCCTCAAGGCCTAGGATGGGGTAAAGCCTGTTGAAAGCACTTCTTAACGCCTTCATGTCGTTACTCATTATTTCAGTCTCGTAAATTTTGTTCAGGGAGGAATGGTTCTTAAAAAAACTGAGCACATACTCATCAGGCTTCATTTCGATGCGCTCAGGATCAAGATAAACCTTCCAGGAGAGAATCTCCTTTTTCCAAGCCGTGGCTCTTCTAATTCCCCAGATTAGAGCTGCGCTGAGAAGAGGAAAATGGAGATAGGATTTAAGAGGAAAAATTTTAGACAGGAAGCTGATTCCTTTCTCGACTATTTTTTCAAGAGGCGTTTTCTTCATGAATTAAATATAAGCTATAAAACGACAAGA
>SOIV01000186.1 GCA_004377005.1 Candidatus Aminicenantota bacterium
CTATGGCCAGGGATAAGATAAAAAATCCGACTACAAATCCCCAGTCAATTGCCTCTAATATCATATTGTATTCCTCTTAATGTGATTTACAGCTCACCAAGAGAAGAAGCGCCGTAATAGATTGAATTGAAAAGTAACTTAAAGGTGCTGTGGGACTGTCCTCTATACAGAACAGGAAAGCCTATGATGATAATCTTCCCGTCACCCAAAGGCACATCAACAAGGGCACTTTTGTTGTAAAAATAGTCTTCTCCATTAACCCAGCCGCTTAACAAGGGATTATGAGGAGGATAGGCGACAATACTCTTTCCCTCTTTTGCAGCAAGAACAGGGCTTCTCCTGAAAAAAACAGCTCCTTCCCTTTCATAGCCGTAGGCAATCGGATGGGTCGTGTCGATTAAAACCTTAAGCAGGGAGCCCGGCACAAAGAAGCTCTTCCTGTCCGCTTTCTCCACACTGTTCTCTATGGTGAGGGAAAATTGTTTCAAAGGAAAATCGGCAGCTGAGTTCAGCGTGATTAAGGTGCCTCCTTTTTGAACAAATTCTTTTATATTTTTTACTCCTATTTCACCTATGCCGCCAGAATATTCAGGAGGGAGGGATTCTTTAGACGCTCCGTTTATTATTGTGTTCGTCCTCAAATCCGGAAAAATGATGACATCAAAATTCTTGTTGAGATTTCCTTTTCTTATTTCTTTATCGTGGATGCTCTTGTAGGGAAATTCATACTGCTCAAGAACCCATCTTGTCCATCCCTCATCCATCGAAGCAGTCCAGCTTTTATAAAGGCCGAGCCTGACAGGGTTTAGGGCGTATGCTTTTATATCAGGTTTTGCCGTTAATCCTTCGAAGTAAACACCCAGATCATTGACAATGGACTTTAGGTCCTCAACCAGACCTTTTTTATTCCGGACAATCATCGTCCCCGAAGGATAGGTCTTTCCTTTCGCTGGAAAATTCTCCGAAGACCAGAAGACACTGTATCCTTTTTTCACCAACCTGTTTAAAGCAACAATATCATCATTCGTTGCATGTCCCCATGCGTATCCAAAGGCATTATCCACTGTTTCAATCTTGCCTTTTGGCCTGGAGAGTTTATCAACCTGAACTGATTTAACCTTAAAAGGATCTTTTATTTGAATGGCCTCGACACCCATTAGAAGAGGCAAAGTGTGAGCAACCACATCATAAGGAGTTTTAAGCGGAGCGCCTGGATATTCTCTTATTTCCGGATACACCTGATTTTCAAGCATGGTTTTGGCGAATCCGCCGTAGGGCTGGGCTAGAAAAAAAATGTATGTTCCTTCAGGATATTCATGGCCGTCAGCCATAAAGGATTCGCTGGCTCTGTGAATTTCAACTGCTCCCATCTGCAAAACATTCATCATCTTTATTGTTGTCGACAGGTCTTTTTGTTTGGCTGGAATGAGGTAAGCGAAGGGGGGTTCTGTCCGGTTAACAGCTTTTTTATGTATTCTGTAGAAATTTCGGAGCCAGTTTTCTCTAAGTCTTGCTGCATTGGTTAAAGTAGCCTTGGCAGCAGAATAATCATAATCCACGATGTCTCTTAGTGCCCATCTTCCCCCTTTCCAGGGCATGGGCATTTTAACCGATGGCTCTTTTACGTATGCGGCAAGGTCCTCAAATTTAATCGTAACAGGAGTGGCCAGCTTAATACTGGCTACCTCGGTTAGTATCCTTATTCCTCCGTGATAATGATGGTAAGCTCTGGCCGGTGTCCAGGCATCATACCTGTTGCTGTGGATGACACCTGCTTTTCCTTCTGCCGTCATTTCAGAGGCGATGAAAGTCCCCATCATGGCCACTTGCTGCCTGAGTATCGGGTCAATGTTGGGCTCATAGGGATCAACGAAAGGAGGCACAAATATCCTTGCTCCCCTTCCTCCCATCTGATGCATATCCAGGATGGCCTGGGGATGCCAGGCGTTGTGGACCTTAATCGTCAGGCGGGATTCGACCTGGGTGAACATGTACCAGTCTCTGTTGTTATCGTGGCCTACATACTTATGATAAAGCCAGGGCATGCGCAATCCTTCATACTTTGTTCCAAGATTCTTTTTATACCAATCAACTACCAATTGGATCCCGTCCGGATTGTGCATGGGAACAAGAAGCAAAATCACGTTATCCAGAATTTCTTTTGTGTTTTTATCATTTTTTGCGGCGAGGTCATAGGCAAGCTCCATGGACATCTGGCACGCCCCGATCTCAGAAGCATGGATGGAACAATTGATCATCACCACGGCTTTGCCCTGAGAGATGATTCCTTCCGCTTCTTTGTCTGTTATTTTCCGGGGGTCAGCAAGCATCTGCTGATACTGGCGGTATTTTTCCAGGTTTTTATGGTTTTCTGCTGAGGTTATGAAGGCCACTATGAATGGATTTCCCATAGTTGTTTTTCCCACTTCTTTTACAACTATTCTCTCGCTCGCCTTATCAAGTTTGGCGAAATAATCAAGAATCTGATGCATATCCGCAACTTTCCTGTC
>SOIV01000331.1 GCA_004377005.1 Candidatus Aminicenantota bacterium
ATGTGCGCTGTGACAGAACAGCTATCCACAGCCTTGATCACGGCTTTTTTATATTTCTCAGGAAATTCAGGAGGGAGTTGAATCTCGATTGAGATCTTTTCAATCCTCTTGGTCTCTGGATTCCTTCTTGTCTTCATTACAACGGCTGCCTTTTCAGTAGGAATCTCTCGCTTATTGCAGAAAGCAAGAACATAATAGCCGGCACAGGTAGCAATGGAGGCTAAAAACAAATCAAAGGGAGCAGGCGCTGAACCATCACCTCCTGAGTACACTGGCTGATCGGTTTTTATGACAAATCCCTTGTATTCGGCATCCACCCGCAACCCGCCAGGGAAGGAAATTTTCATCTCTCGATCCATATCTTTTCTCCTTTCAGTTTCGCTAGGAAATATTTTTTTAACTTAATCTTCGCTCATTGTCAAAACATTAATTGCTCCAGAACAACCTTCTGTGTCAATTTTTAAAGTGAGATATCCGGTGGCATCAGATTTTTATCACTTATATGATCAGGATATTTCAATATGATCAGATAAAGCATGAGGTTTCTAAGAAAGATATAAATAAAAATTCAAATTATAAAAGCTATAAAAGTCTGACCCCGGAAAAGTTGGTAATCTCCTGGGTTATTATTTTACTGGCTGACAGTTTTTGAAAAAAGAGCAAGCAGCAATTTCCTGTCTTTTGATGTTAAAGCGAACCTTCCAAAGAGGTCATAAATCATTTCTGTCATATGGCGCTTGTTTGTGCTGTGAATAAAATTTTTCTGCTCCAACTTGCGAAGAATAAGACGGATGAATTCCTCCTGTTCCTTTCGCGAAAGAGGCTTTTCTCTTACAGTCTCAACTTCTTTGAAATGATCATGGGCAAATATATGAAACAAGGTCAGGAGTACAGCAGAGGCAAGGTTATAAGAGGGCTGTCTTGTAGCCTGGGGAATCATAAACCTGAAATTTGAGGAGCGCAGCTCATCTGAAGTCAGACCTGTCCTTTCACTTCCGAAAAGAAGTCCGATCTTTGTAGAGGCGGGAAATTGAAACATTTCTCTCACGGCATCTTTTAGGGATACGGAGGGAAAATTTTTCCTTGTCTTCGAGGTAGAAGCAAAGGTTATATCCAGATCGGCTGTGGCTTCGCTCACGTCGGGACAAAATCTGGCTCTTTCCAATATATCTCGGGCATGAACAGCAGTCACATAGGATTTCTGGTCGACGCTTTTAACTCCTACAAGCCTTAATTTCTCAAACCCTGTATTCTTCATATTTCGAGCGACAAGGCCGATGTTTTCTGGATTTTTAGGACGGACAAGGACGACAGCGAATTTCATCTTCTGGTTAATTTTGTTTGTCTGGCTGACTAGATTTTTTTTAATTACCTTGGTCGCTTTCTTCCTTTTCTTCTTTTCTTCTCTTTTTTTTCTTTTTTCTCTTTTTTGGCTCTGGTATCTCTTCTATGATTTTTTTTGCTAGGCTCTCACTTTCTATCCAGTTGACCGTTAAATCAATAATTACTTTTAGGTCATTTAGATCTTTATCTCCCCATTTTCTATAATAATGAGTTTCCCCATCACTAAGCCATGCTGCTTTTTTAGCACATTCTTTTATCCTTGAATCATCAACATATTGTTCAATACAATCAAACAAACTCTTATGTTCTATTTCTTCTTTTTCATCTTTTTTTTCTTGGATTAAATAATCTTTTATTAAAAATTCAAGAGCCCTCCTATAGCCAGCACTACAGATATTCTTTAGTCTCCTTTGCTCTGCTATTTGGGCTTCATTATAAACTTCACAAAACTGAGCTGATGTATTTTTTATTGTTTCAGAAAAAGCTTTCTCTTTAACTCTTATAGGTTCACTGTTGCTATAATAGTATTCAGTTTCCAGTTTACTTCTTTCATCTGTTGTTGAAATGCGGTAGTAAGCAATAAAAAGCTTTTTGCAGTTTTCGTTCGGGCATTCAAATACTGCTTGTAATCCTCTATTATCCACCCATGCGTACCTGTAAACAGGTTTTATACTACTGTGGCATAAAGGACAAAAATCTTGAATCTTATTTAACTTGAAATCCTTTGTATGTAAGGCAAGGTCAATTTCGTATTCTGCTTTTATGCTTGTAGTCATCGATCACATTCCTAATCAGAGATTTATCCAAGCGATTATTACCATTTTACATTAGTCGCAGCTTGAAAAGCAACGAGCAGATCGATAGTAAGTCGGCTCATAAGTGGGGTCAGGTCTTGCTTTTTGCCTAATGCATTAGTATGAATTGTTTTTGTATTAGTAAAGGCAAAAAGCAAGACCTGACCCCCTCAAGACTTTTTCTTAAAGGATGGGGAATTTGTCTTTCTTGCTTTTTCTGCCCCCCAATAAGCTGAAAACTATCTCACAGGGTGATTTCGGCTAGATTAATTAACCTGATTTATTCATAAATTATGCCAATACCAATATTTATTTTAATTGATATCTGCTCGTTACGCTGATTTCACCTCTAGCAGAACATTCAATCGGTCT
>SOIV01000027.1 GCA_004377005.1 Candidatus Aminicenantota bacterium
TCCTACTCTTCATTGGACATGGGAACTTCATTCCTATAAAATAATCTTCCTTGAAGAAATTGAAGCATAAAAAGATAAATATAGCTCTGCTCTTTGGCGGACGTTCTGCTGAACATGAAGTATCTCTTATCTCTGCTACATCAATCTACAAGAACCTCGATAAAAAGAAATTTGAAATTACTTCTATCTATATTAACAAAAAGGGCGACTGGAAAATTGTCGAATCACCCCTCCTCGCAGCTTCCACTCTGAGTAAGGGCGATTTTTTTTCATTCCTCCCCTGGAGCAAAAATGTCTCGCCTCTGACTTTAGATGCGGATATCTATTTCCCTGTGCTCCATGGCCCGTATGGTGAAGATGGAACCATCCAGGGACTTTTTGAAATGGCTGGTGTCCCTTTTGTAGGTGCATCTGTTATGGATTCTGCTATAAGTATGGACAAAGCCATTACAAAAATAATCCTCAAAGCGAAAAATCTGCCAGTGGTTAAACACATTATTCTCCAGGATCAAGAATGGCTGAAACAAAAAGAGGCCATACTTTCGAAAATCAAAAAAGAGTTTCCCATTCCTTTTTTTGTGAAACCTGCCTGTTTAGGCTCAAGTGTCGGAATTTCTAAAGTTAAAGAATACGGCGAAACTTCTGCCGCACTGGATGAAGCGTTCCGCTACGATCAAAAAATCTTAGTGGAAGAGGGAATCAAAGGGCGAGAGTTGGAATGCAGCGTTTTAGGAAATGACTCTCCCCGAGCTTCGCTACCAGGGGAAATTATCCCTTACAGAGAATTCTATGATTACAGAGATAAATACATCGAAGGAAAGACTCGCTTCGCAATCCCTGCGGAACTTACCTCCTCACAAATTGAAGAAGTGCAGCATCTTTCTCTTGAGGCTTACAAGGCTGTTTCCTGCTCGGGGATGGCACGGGTAGATTTCTTTATGGAAGAGAAAACTGAAAAGATTTTCGTAAGCGAGCTCAACACTATCCCAGGCTTTACAGAAATCAGTATGTATCCTAAGCTTTGGGAAGTGAGCGGACTTCCCTTTCCGCAACTCCTCGAACAACTTATCGAGCTGGGCTTGGAAAGGCACAAAAAAAAGAAAAGAAGAAAGGAAAATTTCATCCCGTGAGAATCCTGGGAATAGACTTTGGCGATAGTCACATCGGCCTTGCCGTAAGCGATAAGCTTCTTATCACGGCTCAAGGTCTGGGCAGCTATCGTTCAAAAAGCAAGGAAGAAGACAAAAAATACTTTAAAGAGCTTGTTTCAAAATACGAAATTGGCGAAATCGTACTGGGTTTTCCTCTTAGAATGGATGGAAGCCCGGGCACTCGGGTTGAAAAAACCAAAGAATTTGCCGGTTGGCTCGAAAAGATACTTAAAATTCCTATAATTTTTTGGGACGAGCGACTAACAACGAAACAGGCACTTCGGATTCTTGGCCAGCAAAAAATCAAAGCCAAAAGAAAAAAGAGTTTAGAAGACCAAATCGCAGCCTCTATTATCCTCTCAAGCTATCTTGAAAGTAAACGAATTAAAAACCATGCTACTTAAAACGATTAAGATTGTTCTGATTGTAGCAGTGGTGATCCCTCTTCTTCTTTCAGCATGGTTCTCCTTCGATTTCTATTTCGCTCCTAAGACTTCACCAAAAGAAGTATTTTTCGTAGTTGATAAAGGACAAGGAGTTCATAACATTGTTCAAAACCTCAAAGAAAAAGGAGTTATCAAAAAGAGGCGGTCGTTTCTTTTGGGGTATAAAATTTATTACTCTTCAAAAAGTCTAAAAGCTGGAGAGTATATGTTTAATCTTCCGATTTCCCCAAAAGATATTCTAAAAATACTCACAGAAGGGAAAGTTCACCTCCATCCCTTGACAATTCCTGAAGGCCTGACAAGAAAAGAAATCGCTCGCCATCTCAAGTCCTTGCATTTTACCGATGAAGAAGAATTTTTAGCAGCTTCTTCTAAGACAGATACTATCTCCTACCTGGATAAAGAAGCCGCTAATCTTGAAGGATACCTCTTTCCTGAAACCTATCATTTCCCAAAAGGAATTTCAGCCGAGAAAATTATCTCCACCCTCGTCTCCCAGTTCAAGGAAGTTTTCTCAGAGGCATGGCAAAAAAGAGCTAGCGAAATAAAGATGACTCCAAGAGAAGTTGTCATCCTTGCTTCATTGATCGAAAAAGAAACCTTCCTCTCCGAAGAAAAAAAGCTTGTATCGGCCGTATTCCATACTCGCTTAAGGATACGAATGAAACTCGATTGCGATCCTACTATCATTTATGTGCTCAAGGAAGAAGGAAGTTTTAAAGGCCGCCTCCTGAAAAAGCACTTAAAACTCAAATCTCCCTATAATACATACCGCAACCGGGGTCTTCCTCCCGGCCCTATCTGCAGCCCAGGACGAGAATCTCTCGAAGCTGCTCTCTATCCTGCCCAGGAAAAATACCTTTATTTTGTTTCCAAGAAAGACGGAAGCCACCATTTCAGCAGCA
>SOIV01000039.1 GCA_004377005.1 Candidatus Aminicenantota bacterium
AAAATGCTACTGACAATGATCCGAACTTAAAAAGATGAGACGAAAAAGAAAAAAGTTCAAATAACCTCTTTCTAGTGCTAAAATGCTTCTTCTTAGAGGATAAACTGAACTGAAGCTCTTAATTACTTTAATTAATCCTGGATTAACTGTTGACTTATTTCATGGTTACGCTAAGGAAAAAAAGAAGTTATGAAACCTCTTATTTTTCTCACCAATGATGATGGTTTTTTCGCCGAAGGCATAGAAGCTCTCTCCCGCAACCTTAAGGACTTAGGACGAGTTTACGTCGTCGCCCCAGACAGAGAGAGAAGCACCACTTCCCTCTCTCTTACTCTTCGCCGCCCCTTGAGAGTCAAAAAGATTAAAACGAATACCTATGCTGTAGACGGGACTCCTGCCGACTGTGTTTATATTGCACTTAAAAAATTGTTGCCTCAAAAGCCTTCTTTGCTCATCTCAGGCATCAACAAAGGTCCCAATCTCGGACAGCAAGATATTTCCTATTCGGGTACAGTCGCCGCTGCTATTCAGGGAACCTTTCTTCAGATTCCTTCAATGGCCGTCTCTCTTTTACCAGACAAGAATCATCAGTATTCTTATGATTTCTCAGCCAGAATAGTTCAATCAATAGCCATGAAGCTGCTGGAAAATAAGATCCCTGAGAAAATGACTCTCAATATAAACTTTCCCCCTCCTCCTATTAAAGGTATAAAACTTACAAAACTTGGTCAGAAAAGATACAATCCGGAAATCATCGAAAAAAAGGACCCCAGGCAAGACTCCTATTACTGGATAGGACCTGGAAATCCAAAAGCTGAAGGCGCCAAAAACAGTGATGTTATGGTCGTCAAAGAAGGTTACATCTCTATTACTCCACTTCACACAGACTTAACGAACTACAAGACAATTCAGCATCCAACATTTAAAAATATTCTCGCATCCATCGCCGATGAGCTCTCTTAAAAAACTTTATGACTGGGTCCTTCACTGGGCTGATACCCCCTATGGCCTCCTTGCTCTCTTCCTTCTCGCTTTCGCTGAGAGTTCTTTTTTCCCTGTTCCCCCTGACCCTCTTCTTATAGCCCTCTGTCTGGGAGCAATCAAAAAGTCCTGGCGTTTTGCCTTCTACACTGCTGTTGCCTCGGTTATCGGAGGTATTGTCGGATATTTCATCGGCTTCGGCATATGGGAAATTGTGGATTCATTTTTCTTCAAATATGTCCCTGGATTCACAGAAAGCCTTTTCCAGCGCGTGATGGCTAATTATAGTGAATATGGTTTCTGGTACGTGTTTCTGGCCGGCTTCACTCCTATTCCCTATAAGGTTTTCACCATAGCTTCGGGAGTTTTCAAGCTCAACTTCTTCCTCTTTCTCTTAGCGTCCACCCTAAGCCGCTCCCTCCGTTTTTTCGCAGTTGCTGCTTTGTTTCGAAAATTTGGGCCTGGGATCAAAGTCTTCATCGATAAGTACTTCAACCTCCTTGCCATCCTCTTCTTCATCCTTCTTGTGGGCGGATTCCTGATAATCAAATTTATGATAAAGTAATATGCTAAAAGCAGAGTGCAGAAAGATTTCACCATGAAGATTCTTTTCACTTGCAAGGAATTCCCTCATGCCAAAGTCATCGGAGGACCTATTATCATCTATAACCGCTTGAAATATTTTTCTAAAAATCATCTTGTGTCCTTAGCTGCCTTCTTCCACGCGGGAGAAGAAAAATACATCCCCTCTGTTAAACCTTTCTGTCATGATTTAAAACTTGTCCCCTTGCCCGCGAAACGCTCGCCTCTTAAAGCAACATGGGATTTTTTCACCTCACCAATCCCTCACTATTTCCTCAGGACTCATGGTTCACAAAAAATGGCAGAAACCATTGCAGAAATGGTGCAAAAAGACCGCTATGATTTTGTCATTGGCGAATATTCTGTAATGGGCCAGTTCATCCATAATAATCCGTTGCTGCCGCCAGTCCGCCGGATTGTCTCTGTCCATGAATGCTATTACCTGGCACGCCTCAAGGCTTTTCGCTGCAGCAGTCTTGGACTCGGCAAACTAAAAGAAGCCATAAACCTAAAAGGGCTTAAAAAATACGAATTCGATATGTACAGGCACGCTGATAAAGTGCTCACTCTGACTCATCAGGACAAAAAGAAACTTTTAGAAATTTTTCCAGAACTTGATATAGCCGTTGTTCCCCATGGTGTAGATGTGGAAGATTTCTCCTTTTCTGGGCCTGAAGGAGAAGAAAGAAGCATTGTTTTTGTGGGAAATTATTTGCACCACCCCAATGTGGATGCTACTCTCTACTTTTACCAGGAAATCTGGCCCCGGATAAAATCCCAGGTTCCAGAGATAAAATTCTATGTGGTTGGTCAGGGTCCGCCTCCAGAGATCCGAAGTCTTTCTCAAGATGATGCCGTCATCGTTACAGGCCGAGTCGATGATGTCCGTCCCTACCTGAAAAAAGGACGAGTCTTCATCTGTCCGGTGAGACTCGGTGGAGGATTCAGAGGCAAAATACTGGAGGCTATGGCTGTAGGCACTCCAGTAGTCTCAACATCCTTGGGCGCAGAGGGTGTTCCCACTGTTCAAAGGGAAAACATCATTATAGCTGATAATCCAGAGGAATTTACTCAAGGTATTCTTGACTTGATGAACGACGATAAATTGTTCGAGAGAATAAGGAACAGGGCCCGCAAGCTCGTCGAAGAAAAGTATGCCTGGGAAAAAGGAGTAGAGATTATGGAGGGAGTTTTAGAAAAAATGATGAAAAAAAATCCCTCTTCTAAGAATTAGCCTTGAAGCGGTAAAAATGAAAGTCACAATGATTATTCCGAGTTATTGGGGACGGATAAAGTCTGAAGGTTGGAGGGAAAAAGATGATGTCTATGACCATCCTACTCCTCTTGATGAGACAGGGACTTTAGGCCGTGTCCTTAAGAGTCTCTCCATTCTCGAAAGCAAAGATTTTAATCTTGTTGTCCTGGGTATTTCTACAGCTCAGGATATCCAGGGAGAAGTCGAGTCAAAAATATCCTCGATTGTAAAAGATGAAGCCGCAAAGGTTAAAACTATTTTTTTCTCCTATTCACACCTGGATAAGATTCACCAGCACTTAGCCAATCATAGCCTGGAGAAATTCATCCCTCTTTTACGGCTCAGCGGCTACTCCAACGTTCGAAATCTCTGCCTCTTCTCAGCTCACCTTTTAGGCTCCGAGGCTGCCGTTCTCATCGATGATGACGAAATCTTCGAAGATCCGCAATTCATGGAAAAGGCTGTTGAATTTATCGGTAAAAAAATTCAGGGAGATAAGATGCTGGCAGTTGCTGGTTACTACATCAACCCTGATAATGATTTCTTTCTCAACAAAGAAATTGCCCCCTGGATGACCTACTGGAATAAGATCGATTGCATGAACCGAGCCTTTAAGGAAATAATCGGGAAGCCTCCAAGGCTTAAGGAAACTCCTTTTGTTTTCGGCGGAAACATGGTTGTTCACCGCGATCTTTTTACATTGGTCCCTTTCGATCCTTCTGTTCCCCGGGGAGAGGATATCGATTACCTCATCAATGCCAGGATGTTTGGCTTTAAATTCTACCTGGATAATCAGCTTTCAATCAAACACGATGCTCCTCCAAAAACCCACCCCACATGGCGAAACGTAAGGGAGGATATTTTCCGCTTTGTGTTTGAAAAGAGCAAGCTGGAAGCCCAAGAACCTGCTCCAGGCATGAAGAGAATAGCGGCAGGAGACCTTGATCCCTTCCCTGGAGAATTCCTGAGGAAAGATTTAGAAGAACGAATCTTCCACTCCAATCTTATGCTTGCAGTTGATTATCTTCGTCAGGACGACAAAAGAGGGGCTATGGAATGTATGAACAATATTCATCTCTCTAAAACCAAAGCTATGCCTGAAACGAACTCCTTCCAAAACCTGATCCAGCTGCAGAAAACCTGGAAAAATTTAATGGAATACTTCTCTTCGGAAAAAGTTCGACAAGAAGTCTGCAGGCAGCTTCATTATCTGGTAGAATGAATTCTCGCTTGAGGAAGCTTATTTTCGGGAATTCCCAAAGCCAATCCAATTTCTCGCAGTTTTGCCTGGATTTTCCGGACATTTTCAGGCCCCATGCGGATAAGATGCTTCTGGGCTTCACTCAGGTTTTCTAACTCAGGGTCTGCCATTGTGTATGATACCACCTTAGCTTCTAATAATATCTCTCCTTCAACCACTGGTGCCTTAAGCAATTCAACAATGGCCACGGTCAAAGTCTTGTCGAAATCTTCTTCTGGGTAGCCCAAATCTTTGTATGCCTCTTGAATAAGTAGCGTCGATTGCTCGTAGAGCTTCACCCAGCCTTCGGAATCCAGGGAGCTAAAAACATCCCCGACCAAGTTGTACCGGTCATAGCCTTCGTGATCTACATAATAAAGTCCATCTTTCTCGATGATCTTGAAACTTTCCTCGAGAGTGAAGAAATCAATTTGGGAACGAGGACTTAAACCGTTGGCGATATTGTCAACAGCGCCCACGAATTTGCGAATCAAATCTTTGCTCATCAACCAGGAAGCTGCGTCTGGATGGGATGACAATTCCTCGGCCATATTGCGAATTGTGTCATCGCTTTCGTCAAGCTCAACCTGAATCAATTCTGGGGCCTCTTCTTCAATGACAGGCTCTTCTGCCGGAACTTGAGCAGGTTGTTCCTCTTGAATTTGCTGAACAGGAAGAATTTCTTCTGGCTTCTCGTAAATGAAAAAATAATAGACTCCTGCAGCTATAGCTATCAAGACAATAATGATAATTGCTATTGAGGCAACTTTTATATTTTCTGCCATATTCTCCCTCCTTCTTCTTTTAGATTATTTAAAATTACTTATAACCTTCGATATAAGTAACACAGGCCAGATTCCCAAAAGAACAAACCATAATCAGTACTCTCAAGGAACATTCCTCCAGCATTTTCCCTCAGGAATGTCCCCCTGGGGAACGTCCCTACAATTCCCTAATTTTATTAAAATCTTCAAATTTATCAAAATAAATTTTTGGCGTTGGATTTCCTGCACAGCACAACCTGATTTTCTTGCCACATGGTAGCTGAATCATATTTTCGTCTTTTGTACCTTTTCTTGCTTATTATTATACGTATTTGTGGATTTGAAGTCTTATAAAATTTTGCCACCTGGAGAATGGCGTTAAAAATCTGAAGGGAGCAAGGCTATTCCCCAAAACCTTTTCTGACCCGATAAGAATTTTTTATTTTTTTTCTTGAATGAGAGCCTGAAATTTGTCATATTCTAGCCTTGGACAGCATAAGCATTTCGCAAACCCGTCCTTGTTCTGTAAAAGATGGTCACGGCAAAAACTATTTCTCTTGAATCTCGCTTCCGCTGCTTGAAAAAACCTAAGGGTCTGCAGGCCATCTCTTGCTATGTAGAACATAACCTTTTTTAAGGGAGGCCATTATGGGTGGATTATTCGGAGTAATTTCAAAGGAAGATTGCGTGAGTGATCTTTTCTACGGCACAGATTATCATTCTCATCTTGGAACAACAAGGGGCGGTCTTGCTGTCAAAAATCCAGAGGGATTTATAAGGTTCATTCACAACATCGAGAATGCTCAATTCAGGTCTAAATTCGAACAGGACATCACAAAAATGCACAGCACGAGAGGCATAGGTGTTATCAGCGACTATGATAACCAGCCGCTGCTTATACGTTCACACTTGGGAAAATATGCAATCGTAACCGTTGGTGCCATAAAAAACGCAGATAAACTGGTAAAAAAAGTATTCAGCACAAGAATAATCCATTTTTCAGAGATGATCGGAGAAGAGATCAACCCCACTGAGCTCGTCGCTTCCCTGATCAACCAGGAATTAACTTTTGAGGAGGGGATAATAAACGCTCAAGAAGCGATTGAAGGTTCATGTTCTTTGCTGCTTCTGACAGATAAAGGAGTGTATGCGGCAAGAGACAGGCTGGGGAGAACTCCGGTTGTTATCGGAGAAAAAAAGGGAAGCTTAGCTGTAACACTGGAAACATGTGCCTTTCCCAACCTTGGTTTTGAGATAAAGAAATACCTCGGACCTGGGGAGATTGTTCTAATCACAGAAGAAGGAATTGAGCAGAAAAAGCCTCCGGGAGAGAAGATGCAGATATGTGGTTTCTTGTGGGTTTATTATGGATATCCTGCCTCAAGCTATGAAGGTCTCAATGTCGAAAGCGTAAGAAACAAATGCGGCGCTAAACTGGCAAAAAATGATAGCATCAAAATAGACATGGTGGCTGGATTACCTGATTCAGGAATCGGGCATGGACTGGGTTATGCAAGCGAGGCAGGAATACCCTTTAAAAGGCCTTTTGTTAAATATACTCCTACATGGGCGCGAAGTTTTATGCCCCAGGACCAGACAGTAAGAGATATCGTAGCCAAGATGAAACTCATCCCTATCAGCGAATTGATTAAAGGCAAAAAATTGCTCTTTTGCGAAGACTCGATCGTCAGAGGAACCCAACTGAAGGACACTATCCAAAGGCTTTTCGATTTTGGAGCTCTGGAGGTACATATGCGTCCAGCATGCCCTCCGCTAACGCATGGGTGCAAATTCCTTAACTTCTCAAGGTCAAAGTCAGAGCTGGATCTTGCAGCAAGAAAGGCAATAAAAGAGATAGAGGGAGTGGATGGTAAAGACCTGGACGAATATTCTACTGAAGGCTCTGAAAAATACAAAGGAATGATTAAGCAGATAAGCCAAATGTTAAAACTGACAACACTGAAATATCAAAAACTTGCAGACCTTGTGGAAGCTATCGGCTTACCTAAAGAAAAAATTTGCACTTACTGCTGGGACGGCGCTGAAATTAAATAGGCTTCTTTCTCTATTTTTTAATTCTTAATCCCTTGTATTCAGCCCTGAGGGATAGCTTATTATTTTCTCCGGAAAGCGTAAGAAAAACTTCCATTTCTTGATTCTTCCAGAGGGAACTGTATTCTAAATGACCCAGGCTAACAGCAAGTCCCCAGTTCGAGTAATCTTCTTTATGTAAATCATTTCGCCAGGTAACGTTGCTGCCTAGGGGCATTCCATGTTTTTCAGTTAACCAATCTTTAACTTTTTTATAATCGCCGATATATTGACTTTTATGCTTATGCTGTTCTAAAAAAATATATTTTGCTTTGATTAATTTATTTCCCGCAAAAATAAACTCAATCGAACACTCCAAGCCAATTGCTTTTTTTCGGTATATAATTGTCTCTAATCCATAAGATTTCTCTTGATGAAAGGATTCACCTTCCAATTCAAATACTTGGTTCTTGCTCATTCCCCAACGAGTATCTCTGAAATAATTCTTAAATTTATGCTTATCTTCCAGACCCTCATCCTCCCCTTTGATAGTGACAATCTTGGTCACTACAAAAAGCCTCTCAACTATGGCATCAAGTATATAACCTGATATGGTCATCCCCGACTCTTCAGAAGCAAAATAGACATGGAGCCATATTTTTTTTACTTTTCCTGTCTCCTGGAGGGTAAGGATGGTCCCCTTTTCAACAGTCTCAACTATAGGGCTGCTTTTATCTGCCTTAAAATAAATATTAGCTTTTTCGGCTATAACTCTGATCTTTTTTCCACTTGGTAATAACGGTCCGGAGAGAAAAGAGAAAAATATAATTATAAAGAATATATTCCTGAGAACTGTCATTGGTGCCTGTCTGGCCTTCATTATTTTTATATTTTAAAAAGCCTGAAATATCGGCCTGAAAAATAAATTTTCTATGTTTTTTCGATTATTTTCAGCACCGATGATATATATTTACAATAAATCTCAATAGATACAATCCTCTTTAGAGATGATTTTAAAATGAGTTCAATTCACCCTAAAAGGTGGAACTTCTATATGATTTCCCTAAGCTCAGGTTCTTTGTATTAAATACATCAATTGCTCAAGACCGCCTACCACATCCCTTCTAAGGTTGATCCTCAGGACTCTCCGGCCCCTTTGTTTAAGGGCCTGATAATCCCCCATAGATTGAGCG
>SOIV01000008.1 GCA_004377005.1 Candidatus Aminicenantota bacterium
GTTCCTTCCTGCCAGCCAGCAAGATATTTCTTCTGTTCAGGAGTGAGTCTATCAATTTTTATTCCAAGAGCTTTAAGCTTCAAGCGGGCGATCTCATTATCGATTTTTTCCGGGACCCCATAAACTTCGTTCTGTAAGCTTTTCCCTTTTTTATTCAGGTATAAAACACTGAGCGCCTGGTTGGCAAAGCTCATATCCATGACCGTGGCCGGATGCCCCTCTGCCGCAGACAGGTTGATCAACCGTCCTTCAGCCAGGAGATAAATTTTTCTTCCACTCTTCAAGCTGTACTCATCGACAAAATCTCTTATTTTTCTCTTTTTTTGGGACATCTTCGCCAAGGTTGGGATGTCGATCTCGACATTAAAATGGCCAGAATTGGCAACAACAGCTCCATCTTTCATCCTCGAGAAATGATCTCTGTTTATGACATCCTTATCTCCTGTGGTTGTGACAAATACATCGCCGATCTTAGCTGCCTCTGTTAGAGGCATGACCTGATAACCATCCATGACAGCTTCTAAGGCTCTAAGAGGATCCACTTCGCAGATAATAACCTTTGCTCCTTCTCCTTCTGCTCTCATAGCTATTCCGCGGCCGCACCATCCGTAGCCCGCGATTACAAAATTAATTCCTGCTAAGAGAATATTTGTCGCCCGGAGAATTCCGTCTATTGTACTTTGTCCTGTTCCATAACGGTTATCAAAGAGATGTTTTGTATTGGCATCGTTGACCGCGATTATAGGATAAAGAAGGACTTTATTCCTTGCCATGCTTTTAAGGCGAATCACGCCTGTAGTTGTTTCCTCTGTTCCTCCGATGACATATTCAAGGAGGTTTTTTCTTTGGGAATGCAAGGTGGACACCAGGTCGGCCCCATCATCCATAGTTATCTGGGGCTTTTGATCGAGAGCCTGATTGATATGCTTGTAATAGCTCTTATTATCCTCTCCCTTTATGGCAAAAACAGGAACATTATCGTGCTTCACCAGTGCTGCAGCAACCTCATCCTGGGTGCTGAGGGGATTTGATGCGGTAAGGGCTATTTCCGCTCCTCCCTTTTTTAAAGCTTTCATCAGGTTGCCGGTTTCACTGGTCACGTGCAAACAGGCTGAAATCCTGACTCCCTTGAAAGGCTTTTCTTTGGAAAATTTTTCTTCTATTAAACTAAGAACAGGCATGAATCTTGCGGCCCATTCCATCTTAAGCTTCCCCTTTTCTGCAAGCTTCAAATCTTTTACATCATAATCCATTCTCTTCTCCATTTTTATCTTTTGTCATTCTTTTCTTTTATCTTATAGCCCCGCATCTCTCTTTAAAAATTTGACTTTATCAAGTCTTTCCCAGGTGAATTCTTTCTCTGTGCGACCAAAGTGCCCGTAGCACGCTGTTTTTTTGTAGATAGGCCGGAGCAAATCCAAGGCTTTGATCATCCCTCTTGGAGCAAGATCGAAATGAACTCGAATTAATCCTTTTATCTTATCCTCTGAGATTTTTGCTGTGCCAAAAGAGTCCACCATTAACGAGACTGGTTGAGCCACACCGATGGCATAAGCCATCTGCACTTCTATCTTATCGGCAATCCCGGCAGAGACTAAATTTTTAGCTACGTATCTCGCCATATAGGAACCAGAGCGATCCACTTTTGTCGGATCTTTTCCAGAAAAGCATCCTCCTCCGTGGCTCCCGACTCCACCATAGGTATCCACAATAATCTTACGTCCTGTAACTCCTGAATCCGCAAAAGGGCCTCCCTGTTCAAAACGGCCTGTTTCATTAATAAAAACCTTTGTGTTCTTATCAAACATCTCGGCCGGAATGATCTTCTTTATAACAGTAAGCTTGATATCCTCCCTCAAATCACTCATTTTGACTTCAGGATTGTGCTGGGCAGCGATCACAACTGCTTCCACTCTTTTGGGAGTGCTGCCTTCGTATTCGACAGTGACCTGAGATTTTCCATCAGGCCTGAGATAATCCAATATCTTTTCTCTTCGCACCTGGCTCAGCCTCCTTACGAGTTTATGAGCCAGCATAATAGGCATGGGCATGAGTTCTTCTGTCTCACTGCATGCATATCCGAACATCAGGCCTTGATCCCCAGCTCCTTGTTCATGGTCCTCTGTCTCATCGACTCCTCTGGCTATGTCAGGAGATTGTTCATGGATCGTAGAGATGACGGAGCATGTCTGGTAATCAAAACCGTATTTTGCCCTTGTATATCCTATTTCTTTGACAGTATTTCTGACGACCTTTTGGAACTCGCAATAACCTTCGCTTGTTATTTCACCTGCGATTAGAACAAGGCCAGTTGTTACCAACGTTTCGCAGGCCACACGGCTTTTGGGATCCTGACCTATAAGATCGTCGAGTATGGCATCAGAAATCTGATCGCAAACCTTATCCGGATGACCTTCTGTCACAGATTCAGATGAGAATAAATGCTTTCCTTCTTTACTCATATATCACCTCATTTGGCTGATAGAATAATC
>SOIV01000010.1 GCA_004377005.1 Candidatus Aminicenantota bacterium
TCGTTCAGGGAGAAGAAAGCCGCATCAAAGAGTTTGCCGAAGACCTTGCCCCACGAATCTTAACCGCCATTGACACCAGCAAGAATGCTTCACTCCAGAAGGAGATTGATAAGATCAACAAAAAGATAAATCAATTAAAGACCAAAGAAAATGACGATTCTAAAATAGTGAAACTTCAATCTGAAATCATAACGCTTCAAGCCCGGATGGATAAAAAACTGTTTAAGCGCGTGGATTATAAAACCGAAATCGATTTTTTAAGAAATCATGGATTGATACTGATCAAAGAAGAAGATTTAAAAAATACCAAAGATGTTTTCATGGACCCCAACATTACAGGTCTGCTATTCAATATCAATAATTCCATGGAAAAGGAGTACGTAGGTCAGGAAGAGTCGATCTCCACCCGCGAGAAAGAAGACCAGGCTGTTGCATTCTTAGACGGTATTCAGAATCTGGTCCTTAAATTGCAAAAAGCAGCCAGAGGAGAAGAACTCCCAGATGAAGAAGCACAACAAGCTGTGGATAAGCTTCTCTTTGGCGAGCCTTACTTCCTGTCATATGATAAAGAGGCCCTTATTTTGAATGCCATTCCAGACTTCTCGATGATGGATGCAGATCTTCTTGTTACAGGAGCGGATGCTGCCCAAGCAATTGTTGATGACCTATTAAAGGATTATCCGGATGTGAAGGCGGGGCTGACCGGCATGATAGCTATTGGCCGGGATGAAATGGTTTATTCTGCGCAAAGTTTAGGATACACCACCGTGATTGCTATGATTGCCATTTTGCTCCTTCTCATGATCTCCTTCCGGATGTGGGTGGCTCCCATTTTCGCAATAGCCAATCTCCTCGTGGGTCTGGTTTGGGCCGTAGGAACAGTAGCGATTGTGGTGGGACAGTTGAATATGATGACGCAGATGATGGCTGTGATACTCCTTGGTCTGGGCATAGATTTTTCAATTCATATTATTTCCGGATTCACAGAACGGCGGGCTGCAGGGGACAGCATTGCTGAAGCTATGGAAAAAACATTTTTAAAAAGCGGAAAAGGAATTTTGACCGGAGCGCTAACGACAGCTTGCGCTTTCCTAACCCTGGTCATCAGTCATTCACGCGGCATGAAAGAAATGGGTCTGGCCACGGGAACAGGATTGCTGGCTATTCTTTTAGCCACCATGTTATTTTTACCGTCCCTGCTGGTATTCCGGGAACGCCGTATAGATAAAAAGCATGAGAGAAAGAAAGGCATAAAACAAATCGTTCAGCGTGACATTTCATTCCGATTTCTTGGTCGAACAGGTGAATGGCTGAGCAAGCATTACATCTTTACAATCCTTGCTTCGATAGTCATAAGTTCCCTCCTTATTTGGTCAGCATCTAATATCAGTTTTGATTACAATTATATGAATATAGAGCCAAAGGGGCTCACTTCCATTGTCCTCCAGGATACAGTCCTGGATAAGTTTGATTTAAGCATGGATTATGCGTTAGTCTTGACCGACAATGTCAAACAGTCCCGTGAATTATCCACAAGTTATCGTGAGTTAGGAACAGTCGCTATCACTGAGGACATTTCATTGTATCTTCCGTCTGAAGAGCAGCAGCAGAAAAGAATTCCCCTTATCGCAAAGATCCGTGAAAAGATCCAGTCCACTGCCATTAAACAGACCATGCTCCAGGGTGATTTAACTATCTTAAGCAGCGAAATTGATCGTCTCCAGATGAATATAATGGAAATTCAAGATATGGCTTTTCTCGGCGGACAGGACAAAGTGGATAGCAAATGCAAAGATATCGTGGGAGATCCTGAAAATCCGAATTCAAGAAATATCATTCGTGAAGTGCTGCAATTGTTGGATGAAGATATTTCAACGGCTGCAAAGGGATTGTCCAAATTTCAGCAGAATTTCGCGCCGTATTTTAAAAAATCCGTCATCAAGATGAGCTCGGCCGAATCTATCCGCCAGGATGAACTACCCGTATCCATTTTGGACCGTTACAGCAACAAAAGGCGAGATCAATTCCTGGTTACAGTCTTTCCCGCAGGCAATTTATGGCAGGATGCAGAGTTACTCAAAAGGTTTGCGGATGATTTGGAACGGGTGAGCGACAAAGCTACTGGAATGCCCCTTGTATTTCGCGCCCTGATTGAGATAATCGGCCGTGATGGACGCAATGCCGTATTATTGACCTTGGTCATTGTTTTTCTTC
This sequence comes from Candidatus Aminicenantota bacterium, assembly GCA_004377005.1. Taxonomy (GTDB): domain Bacteria; phylum Acidobacteriota; class Aminicenantia; order Aminicenantales; family Aminicenantaceae; genus SOIV01. The sequence goes on from SOIV01000010.1 coordinate 2,215, forward strand.
TATTGTGGGTGGATTATCGAAATCCAGGCCATTCCTTGATGGCAATGATTCCCCTGGCTCTCGGAGTATTCTGGATGGTCGGATTTATGCATTTGACAGGCATGAAGCTGACTATAATGAATTTTATGGGCCTTCCCATGATTATCGGTATCGGCATTGATTATGGAGTGCATATCCTGCATCGCTGGAGACATGAAGGAAGAGGCAAAATACGGATAGTATATTCGAGTACAGGAAAGGCAATTCTTCTTACCTCACTAACAAC
>SOIV01000289.1 GCA_004377005.1 Candidatus Aminicenantota bacterium
TATTTTTATAATTCAAACGGTGGGCTTGATGAATCAAGCCCCTACAAATAAACCATACCCCTAAATAATTTTAGAAGGGCATATAAGGAACAACCTGGGAAGACCCTTCTCCTCTTGCCTTTCCTAACACTCTAAGAAAAGTGGAAGAATAAATGTTGGATCTATCCGTTCTATCATACTTGGCTTTGATAATCTCGGTAATCACCTTGAGCATCTGGTCTTTTCCAGCTTTTCCCCATAAGCACGGCTCGTTAACCATCATCAGGTATTCAGTGCCAACGGCTTTTTTGAACTCATCTAGCTTATTAAAATAAGCAACAGGATCTACATCATTGGACCAGACAAGTCCAAATGCAGATTCTTTTTCTTTGATGAGTTCCATGACTTCCTTATCGGGTAAGTTCTTATCGAGAAATGCCAGAGGCTTTTTAGATTCTTTTAAAAGAAGCTTGGCTTGCGAACCATCCACTCCTTTGACGAGGAGGAGGAGACCGCTGTTGTTCACTGCTTTTATAATCTTCTTTCCTTCCTCACTCAATCCCTGTTCACCGAAAAGAAATGATGGATCCTCGACAAAAGCGAAGTAGAGTCCTTGCTTAACCAAAACTTGAGCCCATCTCGGATCATCGCGAAAAGCATTGATTCCCTTGAGTCCAGCCATAATCGTTGTTTTTCCCTGGCGGATATCCCCAGTGAGTCTGCGGGAAGAAGAATAATAGGAAAGACCCTTTGCTTTCTTTATCTCCTCTGATGCGGACAAAAATTTTTCCAAGATATCAATCCTGAGTCCATCACCTGAAAGGCCTTCTTCTTCCTTCATGACTGCGAGCTGTAGATCCACATGGGAATCTTTCGCATCCTTATGATGTTCGACTACTTCACTTAGAAGAGAAAGTTCGAAATTAATGAGGGTTTGGTATTTCAAATAATAAGTCTCTCGCCGAAGCGGAGGGAAAAAGTCTCCAGATTCCGATGCCAGTATTTTAACGGCAGCATGAACAAAATCACCTGTTTTCTTCAGCATCTCTGGTTTGATCAAATCGCTATCATCCCGGCTCTGGTGGTATTTAATGGCTCCCCTGGTAATTATGAAGAAACCAGGAACTCCCTTTTCTAAAAATGGAGTATGATCTGAGCCTCCAGGTCCTCCGCGCTGAGGTATGACATAGTCAAGTATCTCTTTAGAGAGTTTCTCCTTGAGAAGCTTCCAGATTTGAGGACCATAGTAAACACCTTGAAAAGGTATCGTACGCCTGCCATGACCCACCATATCCATGTTGATATAAGCTACTGTCTTATTCATAGGGAAGGTAGAATCGTCCGCATAATGCTTTGAGCCCAAAAGCCCTTGCTCTTCTCCAGCCCAGAGAGCAAAAATGACTGTTCTCTTAGGCTTGGCCCGATTAAGCTTCATCACGCGGGCTATCTCCATAACGACCGCTGTTCCCGAAGCATTATCATTGGCTCCGTTCATAATATCTCCCATCGGGCTTATGCCCAAATGGTCCATATGTCCCCCGATGACAATGTATTCATCCTTGAGGACTTTATCGCTACCAGTTATTTTTGCCAGAACATTCCTGGTTGGCCTTTTTTCATCGAAGATGGCATTGACAGACACAAAAGCTTTCACTCCTGTTTCTAAGGTTTTGGGGAGTTTGGCTCTGCGGCCCATTGCTGGGATTGAGTAGCGGATTTCTGTACTCAGGTCTTTAAAAATGAAATCCATTACTTTCCTCTCGACCGATAAAACCACAAAATCTGGTTTATATTGTTCCTTTTTTAACCTCACCCGAAAATAACGACTCGCGGCGGTAGAAAGTCTGAAAAAGATAGCTCCTCTTGCTCCAAGCTTTTGGGCAGCTTCAATTCTTTTCTCCATCTTCGTCGCATTACCCAGCTTTTTCTCGAGTCTTTGGGGAGTCTCGGTAGTAAAAAGAACTATTTTCCCTTTCACATCGACCCCAGCATAATCATCGTGCTCCTTATCAGGAGCATGGATTCCATAACCAACAAAGACAAGTTCAGCAGTAAAGTGCCCTGAACCTGAAAATCTCTGGACTCTCCAGTCTTCACCGTAATAAAAATCTCTCCTTGCATTCTCTGCAATTATCTCTAGGGCTATACCTTCTTCAATATTTCGGTGCTCGATAGTGAAATTCTGGAAGTACGTGCCCTTATCCCCTGCTGGTTCTAAACCCCACTCTTTAAACTTGGAAGCGATGTATTCCTCTCCCATTACACCGCTTGGCTGGCCGCTCTTCCGTCCCTGCATGGAATCTGAAGCCAGATCTTTAATGTAACTCCATGCTGCTTGGACATCAAAAGCAACTTTTTTCACCTTGGCCGCAGTTGGAGAAAAAAGAAGGAAAAATGTCAGGAATAAGCTTATGTATATTCTCACTGAAAACCTCCTCTCAAAAAATTATAAAGGTATAATATTATAGCGGATTAGATGAAGAAAAATAAAACTCTTTT
>SOIV01000323.1 GCA_004377005.1 Candidatus Aminicenantota bacterium
TATCTGCCGAACTCTGAGGTTAAAAAATTCCCTGGCTGTTTCGGGACTAACTGAAATCTTAAAAGTTTTCAACGATATTGAAAGAGGAAAGCTGAGAAACATTGACTTTGTCGAAGCCTATTCATGCGCCCAGGGATGCGTGGGAGGCTCTCTAACAGTAGAAAACGTGTATATTTCTTACAACAAAATTCTTAAATTGATCGAAAACTTAGAGTTCGAACAAATAAAAGCCTGTCCAGACATCAGGGAGGTCCGAAAGCTCTATAGCCAGAAATACTTTTTTATTAAAGGAAAATTTGAACCCCGCCCCCTCAAACCTCTCGATAAAGACTTAGCCAAAGCCATAAAAAAAAGAAAAGAAAAAGAGCATATCTACGAATCACTGCCCAAAATTGATTGCGGGGCATGCGGTGCTCCCACATGTTTGACTTTTGCTGAAGATGTCGTTAAAGGAGAAGCAAAGCTCACCGACTGTATTTTCAATCTCCCCCAAAGATTTAAAGAGCCCTCCCAGGATTTTTCAGAATTGTTTAATAAATATTCTTTCCGAAGTCAAACCAAGTCTAGCCCCAAAAAACAAACAAAAAAAGGAAAGACAATAAAATGAAACTTAAAGAAATCATTGAAAAATTACAGTTAAAAGTTTTAGCGGGCCAAGATAAATTAGATGTGGAGGTTACAGGAGGATACACAAGCGACCTGCTCAGCGATGTGATTGCCAACAGTAAAGAAGGTAACCTCTGGATCACTCTACAGACCCATCAGAATATTATCGCTGTGGCCAAATTGAAAGACCTGTCTGGGATAATCATCGTCAATAACCGCGAGCCTGATGAAGACACGCTTCAAAAAGCAAATGAGGAAAATGTGTCCCTCCTTGGAAGTGAAGAAACGGCCTTTGAAGTTTCAGGCAAATTGCATAAATTGATAAGTTCATAAGGTTAATTTATGCTCAGATGTTTCAAAGCGGATTTGCATATCCACACCTGCCTTTCTCCCTGCACCGAACTGGACATGTCTCCAATGCGAATACTCACAGCAGCAAAGAAAAAAGAAATAGATATCATAGGCATCTGTGATCATAATTCATCAGAAAATTCTCTAGCCGTAATGAATGCTGCCAAGAAGATGAATATTAATGTCTTCCCAGGCATGGAAGTGACTTCTCAAGAGGAAGTCCATGTCTTGGCCCTTTTTGACGAAATAGAAAACGCTCTAAAACTTCAGGAATATGTCTACGAAAATTTGCCTGGAGAAAATGATGAAGAAGCCTTTGGGATGCAAATCATCGTGAATGAAAAAGAGGAAGTGCTGGGTTCTAACAATAAGTTATTGATTGGTGCCACGACTATTCCTCTTGAAAAAATCATTCAAACCATTCACTCTTTAAACGGGATAGCCATCGCCTCCCATATAGATCGAGAATCCTTCAGCATCATCGCCCAGCTGGGATTCATCCCAGATAATTTGGAATTGGATGCTTTAGAAATTTCTCCTGCAATCACTCCCGAAGAGGCAAAGAAAAGGTATTCAAACGATTATCCGATCACCTGCTCTTCTGATGCCCACTATCCCGATGACATAGGCAAAGCTTTTACATCTTTCCTGCTCAAAGATGGCACCGTAACCGAAGTAAAAAAAGCCTTGAAAAATGAAGACGGGAGAAAATTGATTCACTAAGGTCTAAATGGAAGATCTCTCTTTACACATCTTAGATATCGTTGAAAATTCTGTGGCCGCCAGCGCAGATAAGATTGAAATAAGAATATTAGAGGATAAAAAGAAGGATTTGCTCTCTGTCGAAATCATCGACAATGGGATAGGCATGGACAAAGAAACTCAGAAAAAGTCAATTGATCCCTTTTACACTACTAAAACGGTTCGCCGGTTTGGTTTTGGATTGTCTCTTTTGCGAGAAGCTGCTAAAGCAGCGAACGGTCACTTTTCCATACAATCTGAAAAGGGAGAAGGGACCAGGATCAAAGCCGATTTCCAGTACAGTCATATCGACCGGAAGCCTTTGGGTGATATAGGTCAAACGATCATCACCATCGTTATTGGAAATCCTGAAATAGATTTAATCTATATGCATAAAAAGAATAATCAAAAGTACAGTTTAGACACGAGAAAAATAAAAGCTCAACTCAAGGAGGCGCCGATAAATTCTCCTGCCGGGATAAGAATGATCAGGGAGGATTTAAAAAAAGATACAAAATAAATTCAAGAGCAAAAAAAGGGGAAAGAAAAAGGGGACAGGCTACTTTTTCTGGAAGGAAGAAGATATTCTCTCCTCGTGGACTATTTATACAAAAAAAGTAGCCTGTCCCCTTTTTTTCAGTCAACCAAAAATTGGTGGATTTAAGCCGAGTCAGACGGCCGAGATTAATCTGGTTTAGTGATCCTTCCGGACCGAATCATGCATCGTTGCCACTCTGTCGGTTTTCTTAGAGCGTATCCTTTTTTGGCGCGCG
>SOIV01000325.1 GCA_004377005.1 Candidatus Aminicenantota bacterium
GCATAATAACTTGAGGAGGTAGATATGAGCAATGAATACAGGCCTTACATTTCCCAAGAGCAATCGATGAAAGAAATATCTTTCAAGGCAATTTTCTTAGGAATCATAATGGCCATTGTCCTCGGTGCTGCAAACGCCTATTTAGGCCTCATGGTTGGAATGACAGTGGCAGCCACTTTTCCAGCAGCTGTTATCGCTATGGCAGTCCTTCGTCCATTCAAGGGAACAATTTTAGAAGAAAATTTCGCAAGGACCACTGGCGCGGTAGGAGAAGCTCTGGCAGCAGGAGCCATATTTACAATTCCTGCCTTTCTGATGACCGGAGTATGGACAAAATTTGATTTTGTAAAATCCTCTATGCTCATGCTTGTAGGGGGAATTCTCGGAGTGTTCCTCATCACACTTATCAGACGCACCTTGGTTGAAGATGCCGATCTTCCCTTCCCAGAAAGTGTTGCCTGTGCAGAGATGGTCAAAATCGGCCAGAAGGCAGGCTCGGGCGCTTCATACATGTTCTGGGCAATGGGTTTGGGAAGTCTTATTGAATTCTTCACCAGCGTAAACGGCATCAGAGCAATAAAACCTTTTGTCAACACCGTATTCAAAATCCCCGGTTTATCCCGCACCACGTATCTCAACGGTGATAATGTTGAAATCTATAAAGCTGCACCCATGAAAGGGAGAATGTTTATAGAATCACCGGCAGCCAATGCTGCTATGACTGGAGTCGGCTACATAATCGGACCAAAGTTAGCAGCTCTTACTTTTTCCGGGGGAGTACTGGGATGGCTCTTCCTGATGCCAATCCTGCTTTTCATTAGTGGAGATTTAGGCAGCCTTGTCTCCAAGTTCGATGGAAACTGGACTGATATGGCCATCTCAGCTTACAATGCTCAGATTAAACCGATTGCGGTTGGAGCCATGCTTGTCGGCGCTTTTTTTACGCTCTTCAAGATGAGAAAAAGCCTGATTGCAGGAATCGGTCGCTCCATCTTTGATGTTAAAAAAGCGCGATCTGGAGTCGCAACAGAAACACTCAGGACTGATAAAGACTTGCCTTTTCCATCCGTCATAATGGCCATTATAGCTCTAATTATACCAATGGTTTTTCTCTACAACATCTTCACCCATAACATAGGTTCCTCTTTTGTATCTGCCATAGTGATGATAGTCATGGGTCTTCTTTTTGCCGCTGTAGCAGGCTATCTTGTGGGTATAATCGGGTCCTCTTCCAACCCGATTTCTGGTCTAACCTTGACCACGCTGCTTATCGCTGCCCTGATGATGGTTCTCATGGGGCAGACAGGAGATGAGGGCATAAAAGCTGTATTGGGTGTTGCAGCAGTTGTATGTTGTGTGGCTGGCGTGGCTGGAGACATGATCCAAGATTGGAAAGTAGGACATATTCTTGGTGCTACTCCCTGGCGGATGCAAATAGGAGGGCTAATCGGCGTTGTTGCAGCTGCTCTAACACTGACCTTCTCTCTCCAGCTTTTACACAACAACATTGAGGGGGGAATTGGAGGCGTAACACTTCCTGCTCCTCAAGCGGGGTTGATGGCAGCCATGGCTAAGGGAATAGTTGGTGGAGAAATGGCCTGGCCTCTAGTTATAGCAGGAATGCTTTTGGCCGTTGTTCTTATCCTTATCGGCTCTCCCTCCCCTATGCTTATCGCAGTAGGAATGTACCTTCCCTTTCGCGCCACGGCCTGTATCTTCTTCGGAGGAGTACTCAAGTATTATCTGGACAGAAGCCTTACCAAAAAGAAATCGACAGCCAAAGGTAAGGAAATCGTAGAAAACACCGGCCTCCTCCTTGCTTCAGGGTTGATTGCCGGGCAGGCTCTTACGGGAATCATTACTGCAGCCCTAAAGGGATTTAAGATAGAAATGCCAGAATCTTTGAATAACCCGTGGCTCGCCTTATTGATTTACTTCACGCTCGGTTTTGTCTTGATTTATTTTCCCTATAAGAGGATGGTCTCTGCTGGTGAATTCGGAAAATCAACTGAAGAAGGGAGCTAAATAAGGTTCGAAGCAAGCATCAAAATCCTATAGATTGTGAAAAAGAGAGAAGTCGAGAAACCCAAAATTAACCTTCTTGATCTCATTCCAGTGAGAAATATCAAGTGGGAAAAAAAAGAGGATGGCTTAATTATCCTTTTCAAGCCGAAATTTGAACATGCCTTTTTAAAGAAATACGTCCTCCCCCGCTTGAAAAAACCTTATTACAAAATAAAGCTTGACCATGTGGGGAGCTTCACCTGGGAGCTTTGCGATGGAAGCCTTCGAGTTAAAGAAGTAGCCAAAAATCTAAAAGATGAATTTGGAGAAGATGTCGAACCTCTTTATGATAGACTGGCCCTCTTTCTTCAAAGCCTGGAAAAAACCCATCTCATCTTCTATAAAAGAGAAGACAAATAAAATTGGGGTCAGACTTGCAAAAAGAAATGGGGCCAGGCCCCATTTT
>SOIV01000045.1 GCA_004377005.1 Candidatus Aminicenantota bacterium
GACCTATTTGACATTTTGAGAGTAGAGAATTAATATTATTTTTCATGAGCCATAAGCCTAGAGTGATTTATGTTTCGCCTGAATTCTCCCCCCTTGCTAAGTCAGGCGAACTGGCTGATGTAGCCGCCACTTTGCCCAAGTATCTCTCTTCTTTGGGGATAGAGATTTCCATCTTCATGCCCAAGTACAGAAATCCTGAGATTGAATCCTTTCCCAAGGAACTGGTTATGAGAGATCTTATGGTTCCTGTTGGAGGAGAAAAGGTCAAGGCCTCTGTTTATAAGGGTGAGCTGGGGAAGCACGATATTTACTTTATTGATAATCCCAAATATTTCTGGAGAGACTACATCTATGGTCCAGGCAAAGGAGAATATCTGGATAACGATGAAAGGTTTATTTTCTTCAATCGTGGAGTGCTTGAGTTCTTGCTCAAGGCGAAAATGCATGTCGATATTATCCACTGCAACAACTGGCCCACAGCTCTTATTCCGGTTTTCCTGCGAACGCATTATTCAAAGAAAAGCAAGTTCAAAAATATCGCTACGGTTTTTACTCTCCATAATGTTGCCTATCAGGGGGAGTTCCCTCCTGAAACTCTTGCTTTAACAGGCTTGAACTGGAATTATTTTAATCCCAAGCAGTTGTCCTTTAACGGCAGGTTCAACTTTCTTAAAGCGGGAGTGATTTTCTCAGATGTGCTCAACACGGTTAGCTCGGCTTACAAAAGAGAAATCCAGACAGAGAAGCACGGTTTTGGTCTGCATAAAATATTGAATAACCGAAGAGATGTCTTTTTTAGCATCCGTAATGGTTTAGATTACGAAATGTGGAACCCGGAAACAGATCCATATATTGTCGCCAATTATTCTCTCTCTGACCTTAAACCCAAGAAAAAATGCAAACGTGACCTGATCAAAGAGTTTGGCCTTTCCCTATCAGTCAAGACTCCCTTGATAGGCATGGTCTCTTACATGAGTTCACAAAAGGGCTTTGATATATTGCTGGAGACTGTGGATGAGCTTATGAAAATGGATGTGGGACTTGTCATTCTTGGAAAAGGACATGAAGAATACGAGAATCAATTTTTAGACATGCAGAAAAAGTATCCCCGGAAAATAGCATTAGAATTTGGGGTGAATCCTGGTTTGGCCCATAAGGTTGTTGCTGGTGCGGATATTTTTCTCATCCCCTCCCTTTACGAACCCTGCGGTTTGAATCAGTTATGCAGCTTCAGGTATGGTACTGTGCCTGTTGTGAGGGCGACCGGAGGTTTAGGGGAAACCGTGAAACCTTTCAGCCTCAAAACTTTGAAGGGAAATGGCTTTGTCTTTAAAGAATATTCACCCCAGGCCTTGCTTACTACCATAAAGAAGGCTTTAAGCTGTTATAAAAAACCAGATCACTGGCAGAAAATTATGAAAGCAGGTCTTCGCGAGAATTTTTCCTGGGATGCTGCAGCCAGAAAGTATGCAAGACTCTACCAGAATGCTCTGGAGATAAAGAGAGGAGGTTAAGTTGGCAGAAGACATCTTGGACATTTCCGATGATACTTTTGAAGAGGAAGTGCTTAAAAGTGAACTTCCGGTGCTCGTGGATTTTTGGGCCGTTTGGTGCGCCCCTTGTCATATGGTTGTTCCCACCTTGGAGCATTTAGTTCAAAATTACAAAGAAAAGTTGAAGGTCTTCAAACTTAATGTTGATGAGAACATGAAAATCTCTGCTAAGTTCGGCATAAGAAGCATTCCCACGCTCCTTCTTTTCAAGGGAGGGGAATTAAAAGAGACGATAGTAGGCGCGCTTCCCCAGGATAAGATTATAGATGTAATATCTAAACACATATGAGGGAACCTTTAGATGTTGTCATCATAGGAGCCGGTCCGGCAGGACTTGCCGCTGCTGTTTACACGGGCCGGGCTAGACTCAACACCCTCATTCTTGAAAAGGGGATGCCCGGGGGGCAAATCCTCCTCACCGATCTTGTCGAGAATTACCCTGGCTTTCCGGAGGGAGTCGTTCCCTTTCAGTTGATGGAAGATTTTCGTAAGCACGCCGAGAAATTTGGGGCAAAAATAGAAACGGATGAAGCCAAAAAAATTCAAAAGCAAGGTGACCTCTGGCACGTCTCAGGAGTCAAGGGAGAATATCCCACCCGAGCTGTTATTATTGCTACAGGTTCGGTCTACCGCAAGCTGGGACTCCCAGGCGAAGCGAAGCTAACAGGAAGAGGAGTGTCCTACTGTGCAACCTGTGACGGAGCTTTCTTCAAGGATAAAGAAGTAGCAGTTGTCGGTGGAGGGGATAATGCTCTTACAGAAGCACTCTTCCTGACGAAGTTTTGCCGCGCAGTGAAGGTCATCCACCGCCGGGATCAATTTCGTTCCGTAAAAATACTCCAGGAAAGGATTTTCGCTAACGACAAGACTGAAGTTCTGTGGGATTCTGTTGTCGAGGAGATTTCAGGAGAGGACAG
>SOIV01000264.1 GCA_004377005.1 Candidatus Aminicenantota bacterium
TTTAGAAGAGGAGATTTTCTTATGTACAGAATCGAAAGCAAGGTAGACACCAAGAGCAAAGAATATAAAGAGAATTCTGCACAGATGCAGAAAATCGTTGCTGAATACAAAAAAAGACTGGCCAAGATTCAAGAAGGTGGTCCTTTAAAATACAGAGAGCTTCATAAGTCCAGAGAAAAACTATTGCCCAGGGAAAGAATAGAGAAACTCTTCGACCGCAACACTCCTTTTTTGGAGCTGACTCCCTTGGCTGCTTACGATTTGTATGATAACGAAGCTCCAGGGGCAGGTGTAATCACCGGAATCGGTGTAATCCATGGACGTGAAGTTTTAGTCGTAGCCAATGATGCCACTGTTAAAGGGGGCACCTATTTCCCGATGACAATCAAGAAGCATGTCAGAGCTCAGGAAATTGCACTGCAAAACCGTCTCCCTTGTGTCTATTTAGTGGATTCGGGGGGGATATTTCTTCCTCACCAATCTGGTACTTTTGCTGATAAGGAATATTTTGGCCGCATTTTTTACAATCAAGCTCGCCTTTCTGCTCTGGGTATTCCTCAGATATCGATCGTCATGGGATCCTGTACGGCCGGGGGAGCCTACGTGCCGGCTATGAGCGATGAGACGGTTATTGTTCGCAAACAGGGGACGATTTTTATCGGTGGTCCCCCTCTGGTGAAAGCTGCTACAGGCGAAGAAGTTACAGCTGAAGACTTAGGAGGAGCTGATATTCATTGTCGTATCTCAGGAGTGTCAGATTATTATGCCCTTAACGATGGGCATGCTTTAGAGATTGCTCGAAATATTGTCGAAACATTGGATCCTCCCCAGAAATTCCAACTGGACGTTGCCGAGCCTGAAGATCCCTATTATGATCCGCAGGAGATTTACGGTATTATTCCCCAGGATTTAAGGAAGACCTTCGACATGAAAGAAATTATCGCGCGGATAGTGGATGGAAGCAGATTTCAAGAATTTAAAGAATTATACGGCCAAACCCTGGTTTGTGGTTTTGCCCGCATCATGGGCTATCCTGTGGGAATCCTGGCCAACAATGGAGTCTTGTTTTCTGAAAGCTCTCTAAAAGGAGCTCATTTTGTTACTCTCTGTTCTATGCGCAAAATTCCTCTCATATTCCTTCAGAATATAACTGGCTTTATTGTCGGAAAACAGTATGAACGTGAAGGAATTGCCAAAGATGGAGCCAAACTGGTTCATGCTGTGGCTAATGCCGATGTTCCCAAGTTTACGGTGATTGTAGGCGGCTCATACGGAGCCGGCAACTATGCCATGTGTGGCAGGGCCTACGCTCCGCGCCTACTCTGGATGTGGGCTAATGCTCAAATATGCGTTATGGGAGGAGAACAGGCAGCCAATGTCCTGGTAACGGTGAAAACAGAAAGGTTGAAAAAACAGGAGGGAAAGATGTCCAAAGCACAGCAGGAAAAACTGATGAAGCCCATTCTGGAGAAATACGAGCAGGAAGCCAGTCCTTATTTCAGTACAGCTAGACTCTGGGACGATGGTATTCTCGACCCCTTAGAAACGAGAGAAGCTCTTGCCTTGGGCATATCCATGAGCCTTAATGCCCCTGTTCCTGATTATAAAGTTGGGATTTTCAGGATGTAAATTATAGATTGTAGGGGCTTGATTTATCAAGCCCGAATTGGTGATGAAAAAATGACATACGAAACAATTATTTTTTCCAAGGATGGGAAAATTGCCCGAATTTTCTTTAATAGACCTGAAATCCATAATTCTTTCAATTCCACGATGATTAAAGAGCTTGACGTTGCTTTTGAGAAAATCAAGGCAGATAAATCCATTCGAGTTGTTGTTTTGTCTGGAAAGGGGAAGTCTTTCTGCGCTGGGGCTGATATAAACTGGCTGCGAGAGATTGTTAACTATTCTTTTGATCAGAATTTGGAGGAATCCCTCCAACTGGCAGAAGTCCTCCACAAAATCTACCTGCTGCCCAAAGCGACTGTAGCCATGGTTAATGGAGCGGCCATAGGAGGAGGGAATGGTTTTCTTTCTGCCTGCGATATATCTATCGCCTCAGAAGATGCAAAATTTGGATTGAGCGAAGTTAAAATTGGGCTCGTCCCTGCCGCTATCTCTCCTTATGTTGTCCGGAGGATAGGGGAGGGCAAGGCCAGAGAATATTTTTTGACAGGAAAAAGAATTTCAGCAAAGAGAGCTCTTGAAATAGGGCTTATTAACGAAGTTGTGCCCCATGAAGAGCTTGAAAAAACAGTGGATGAGATAACGAGTCTTCTTCTTTCATCTGGTCCAGAGGCTATCGCAGCTTGTAAAGAGCTTATTCACAGAGTCCCTGAGATGAGCTTTGACGAAGTAAAAGAATACACCGCCCGGATGATTGCCAATTTGAGAATAAGCGAAGAAGGCCAGGAAGGAATGGCATCCTTTCTGGAGAAGAGAAAGCCCAAATGGACAAAATAA
>SOIV01000330.1 GCA_004377005.1 Candidatus Aminicenantota bacterium
TTCGTTATAGCGTCCGAATATCATCTTGCCGACTGTTGTCTGAAGAACAGATGTAACGGTTACGTCAATGTTCTGCCCGATCATCTTGCGTGAGTTATCGACCACAACCATAGTTCCATCGTCCAGATAAGCCACTCCCTGGTCTTTTTCCTTTCCCTCCTTAAGAATAAAAACTTTTATTGTCTCTCCTGGTAAAACCACTGGTTTTAAAGCATTCGCGAGTTCATTGATGTTAAGAACATGGAGCCCCTGGAGCTTGGCTACTTTATTGAGGTTAAAATCATTGGTGATGATTTTAGCACCCATCTGTTTGGCTAATTCAATAAGCTTGGAATCCACATCTTTGACCTCAGGAAAATCCATCTCAGAGATTATGGTTGATACCTGAGAAGACTTCTGGATGTGATCCAGAACATCCAGCCCCCTCCTTCCTCTCTGCCTTTTCATTCCATCAGCAGAATCTGCCACAAATTGAAGCTCCTTGAGGATAAACTGGGAGATGACAAGAGTCCCACCAATAAATCCTGTATCGCAGATATCCGCAATGCGCCCATCAATAATAACACTTGTATCTAGAATCTTATAACTATGCCCTGCATTTTTTACATTTTTTTCTTTAAAAAAGTGGAAAAGATGGGGAGGTCCAAGCCATTCAAACTTTCGAGTGCCGACTAAGAAACCAATGTAGGGCATGATGAGGAGAAAAAATATCCTGATAAAAGTTGTTGTGGAATTATCGCTTGCAATCGTTTGATAAATAGAACCCAGAGCCCAACCTAAAAGAACACCGGCAAGGGTTCCTATTGTCGAACTCCAGATAACCTTAAACTGGCTTTTCCGAATTCTGGTCTCCAGGTAAACAATAGCAATGCTCAATAAAAAACCTGTTGCCGCCCCAAAATAAGGTGCTAAATGAAAAGGAGGAAAAAAATACCCTGTTAATGTTATTAAAACAATAATGAAAAAGCGAAAAATAAAAATGCCCATTTTATTATTCCTTAAAATATAATGCTTAATGCTTGTTTGACGTTTTTCACTCCCACAAGCTTCATATCCGGTATATCCTCTTTATCTAATTGAGAGAGGTTGCCCTGGGGCATAATAACCCTTTGAAAACCGAGGGAGTGGGCTTCTTTCAACCTGGCCAAGGGTTGACCTACAGAGCGAATTTCACCGCTCAAGCCAGCTTCTCCAAAAACAGTGACATCTGCAGGAATTGCTTTGTTCTTCAGACAGGAGACAACTGCCATGATCACTCCTAAATCTGTGGCGGGCTCGTCAATGGTCAGCCCGCCAGCGACATTGACATAAATATCTTCTCCGGCAAAGCTAAAGCCAAGCTTTCTTTCGACGATAGCTAAAAGCATAGCGACTCGAAAATGATCAAGGCCAATTGTCATCCTTCTCGGATTCCCAGTGAACAAGGTCGAAGAAACCAGAGCCTGAATCTCCGCCAATAAAGGACGGGAACCCTTGATGGTACAGATAACCACACTGCCTGCTTCTTTTGTCGGTCTCTCCTTTAAGAAAAAAGCGGAAGGGTTAGAAACAGCCTGAAGCCCTCTCGTTCCCATCTCAAATATGGCAATCTCGGAGACAGGCCCAAACCTGTTTTTTAGAGCACGAAGCACCCGGTGGCTGTGATCCCTTTCCCCCTCAAAATAAAGGACAACATCCACTATGTGCTCCAGAGCTTTGGGTCCAGCTAAGGAGCCTTCTTTAGTGATATGGCCGATAAGAAACGAGGCAATCTGGTTCTTCTTAGCAAACCGAAAGACCTGATTTGCAACTTCTCGAACTTGACTGATTGTACCCGGGCCTGAAGACAGCTTTGAAGAAAAAATAGTCTGGATAGAATCCAAAACAAAAATTTGAGGATTCAATTTTTCAGCATGGGCTATAATTCGCTCAAGGTTGGTTTCTGCCAAAAGGTACAATTTTCCGTTTTGAAGGCCGAGCCTCTCACCTCGAATCTTGATCTGCTCCAATGATTCTTCCCCTGATACATACAACACGCATTCGCCCTGGGCGGCAAAATCACGGCTCACTTGAAGAAGAAGAGTGGACTTTCCCACTCCCGGCTCACCCCCGATCAATACCAGAGAACCAGGGACAACTCCACCTCCAAGAACGGGATTTAACTCTTCAATTCCTGTCTTTATTCTCTCTCTTTTTGCCTCTTTTATTTTTTCGTAGAGGATAGGCTCAGAGGGCAGAAAAGAAAATTCAGCCGTAACTTCCTCTTCCACTTCTTCAATCAAGGTATTCCACTCTCCACAATTGGGGCATCTGCCCAACCACTTAGGAGAATGGAAGCCACAATTCTGACATATAAAAGCTGTTTTTTGCTTCATTAAAAGCCTAGCTCCAGGCCAAAGTATATTTCTCTCCTAGGAGCTAAAGTAAAATTATCTACTCCAACAAGAAGATTAAAATACTTAGAGGCTACAAATCGTGTCCAAAACCTGAAATGAGGACGGGGACGGCGGTTAAAATCAAAAATGTCTAAACTGAACTTTAGCCGATCTCTAAACGCATAGTAATCCACCCCTGCCCCAACTTTGGATTCCATAATACCAACTCTGGGAGCAAAGCCTCCCCACCTGATCCCGAATTGGGAAGAGAAAACGAACTTATCCAGCCAGGGATCATGAATAACTTGAGCCAATAAATACTTTTTTTCCGATGGCCATATGCCAAGGGTAAAATAATGCTTCAACAAATTGCTCTTTCCATAATACTCTGTTCTTAAGTCCCCGGTAAAGCGCAGATTAGAAACAGGATAAATCAATTTTTCAAGCTTTCCCACTGCACCCTCTGCTCGCGCGTATAGTTCCGGCTGAGAAATAAGTTTCCCTAAAGTCCCTTCACCTTTGTTAATTTTCTCCAAAGATTCATTCATAAGCTTCAAGGACTGCTCTATTTCCTTTATTAATTCTTGTATGTTATTCAAATTTATTTTGATATTTTCCCTGTTCTCTTCAACCACATCTTTCAACATAAATATCAATTCGTCTATATTCCGAGAGACCTCTTCAACTCTTTTGTCAAATTTCTGGACAGCTTGAGAAGAACTCTGGAGACCTTTGTGGAGCTCCTCTTTGTTTACTCCGAAAAACTCGTTCAAATCCGATGAAAAAGAAGAAAGGTTAGAGAGAGTATTTCTGAAATTGTCCCTCGATTCTTCTCCCCCGATCAGTTCACTTATGATCCTTCCCATTTCTTTGAACTCATTGCCAATCGAGAGTAACATGGTTCCCATCTGGTCAAAACTTACAGGGGGAACTCCTTCAAGGATATCTCCTGGCTGACAAATGCCGGGCTCTGCTCCAGGCAAAAGTTCAAGATGTTTTTCTCCTAAGAGGCCTAAAGAAGCCAGTGTAGCTTTAGAACCTTGTGGCACCTCGATCCCAGAGTTAATGTTCAATAAAACATTCGCCCGGCTTCCTTTTAGTCTTATATCCTTGACATAACCAATCTTTACTCCCGCCATCCTGACTACGGCTCTCTTTTCCAAGCCAGCAGCGGTATCAAAAGAAACATAAAGGGAATAACCCGGCTTTCTGAAAAGAACACTGAGGTCTCCCACGACGAATACGGCAGCAGCAACTATAAACAATGCAATGGAAATAAATATTCCGATTTTTAACTCCCTCTTCATTATCTCCTCCTTATTGCCTTTAAAGAGGAATCAATCTTAATTTTAACATCATTTTTTACCAATTTTTTATAGGCCCCTCCGCTCGGCCATGGATAAACTGCTGAACCACTTGATTGTTTGAGTTCTTAATCTCTTCAGGACTCCCCATCTCGATAATCTGTCCTGCATAAAGCATCCCAATCCTGTCTGCTACCTTATAAGCACTGACCATATCGTGAGTTATGATAAGAGTAGCCACCTTCAATTCTTTTTTCATCCTGATCACTAAATCATTTATGGCATCTGCTCTGATCGGGTCGATACCCGTGGATGGCTCGTCATAGAGCATGATATCTGGTCGATAAGCGATTGCCCGAGCCAGCCCGACTCTCTTTTTCATTCCTCCGCTTAACTCGTAGGGCATTAAGTTTTCAATTCCTATTAATCCGACCTTGGCTAAATTTTCCTTAACTAATTCTTTAATTTCTTCTTGTGGAAAATCAGTGTATCTTTCCAGACCGAAGCCTACATTCTGACCAACTGTCATGGAGTCAAAAAGTGCTGTTCCTTGAAAAAGCATCCCAAACCTCTTGGTAATTTTATGGAGTTCGTCATCTTTG
The DNA here is from genome assembly GCA_004377005.1 of Candidatus Aminicenantota bacterium. GTDB lineage: Bacteria > Acidobacteriota > Aminicenantia > Aminicenantales > Aminicenantaceae > SOIV01. Next base: position 4,261 of record SOIV01000330.1, read on the forward strand.
AGGTTGGTAATATCCACTCCATCCACAAGAATCTTTCCCCTATCTGGCTTAAGCAGCCCGATTATGTGTTTAAGGAGAACACTTTTTCCGCACCCGCTCTGGCCTATTATGACCAGAGTTTCTCCATGTTTAAGTCTAAGGTTTACTCCTTGAAGGACTTTATTTTGACCAAAAGATTTATGAAGATCGACTATTCGTATCATAATCAAAGATCCGCAGGGAGGGCCATGCTGAGAAAAAAGTTTACAATTAAAATAAGGATGCTCGCTATGACAACTGCCCGCGTCGTAGCTCTTCCAACTCCTTCTGCTCCCCCTTCTGTTCTTAATCCCTGCCAGCAGCCTATTAAGGCAATAATAACTCCAAAAACTGCTGCTTTTATAAGCCCGCTCATGATATCCCATAATTCCATATAAAGCAACGTATTCCTGATGTAAAGAACCCTGTTTACTCCCATAATGTAAGTATTATAGAAAAAGCCAGCAGCCATGCCGATTATATCCCCGTAGATTGTCAAACAAGGAAGCATGATCAAGGAAGCCAGGGTTCGGGGAACAACGAGGTAGCGCGTCGGATTAGCTCCCAAACTGAAGAGGGCATCGATCTGTTCTGTTATCTTCATCGTCCCAATCTCTGCAGCTATAGCCGAGCCCACTCGTCCCGAAACCATTAAACCTACCAGAATAGGGATCAATTCTTTGCTAAGACCGAGAGAAATGATCGGACCTCCATAAGTCTCTGAGCCAGGACCTATGTACCTGTGAAACCCTATATATGTTTGGAGCCCAAAAACAAGACCGCCAAAGGCTGCGGTGAGAGAGACAACCGGGAGAGACCTGACGCCTATTTGCTCAAGCTGCTGAATGAATATTCTTTTCTCCCATGGTTTTTTAAAAAGATTCTTGAACGTGTCGAAAAGCAGCAGCCCTACTTCTCCGACTTGCTGAAGGAAGGAATTAAAATAAAAAAGCGGGTTTTTTGCTGTTGAAAACATTTTAGGATTTAAAAGATTGAAACTCCATGTCAGCAAACCGAGCATATTCTTTTATAAAGGCAAGGCTTATTCTTCCTGTGGGTCCATTCCTTTGCTTGGCGATATTGACATCAGCTTTCCCTCGGATACTCTCATCATCAGGACGATATAATTCGGGGCGGTAAATGAAGATGACGACATCAGCATCCTGCTCGATGGCGCCTGACTCTCGCAAGTCTGAGAGTTGAGGAATTGGCTCGCGGCGTCCTCTCTCAGGAGCACGGCTCAACTGGGAAACCCCTACTACAGGAATTTTAATCTCCTTGGCTAGTTCTTTTAAAGAGCGCGAGATGTAAGACATCTCCTGATTCCTATTTTCAAACCTCCCCCCAGTCCGCATAAGCTGGATATAGTCGATAAACAGCAAGTCAAGATTCTGCTCCATTTTTAGCCTTCGTGCCTTGGCCTTCATTTCCATAACCGTCAAAGCAGGGGTCTCATCCACAAATATTTTAGCTTGAGAAAGAACTTCGCCACTCAGTTTGAGCTTCTCGAATTCTCTTTCTCCTATAAAACCGGTCCTGACCTTCTTTAGATCTAACTGAGCCTCAGCACAGAGCATCCTGATAACTACCTGTTCTTTGGCCATTTCAAGCGAAAAAAAGCCCACAGAATAGTCTGTTTTTAGGCCTGCATATTGAGAAATATTCAAGCAAAGAGCTGTTTTGCCCATTGAAGGACGGGCGGCAATGACTATAAACTCAGAGTTGTGAAAACCTGCAGTCAACCCATCTAAATCCCTGAATCCCGTTGGTACTCCCGTTACCGTTTCTTTCCTATCATGGAGGGCTTTAATCATATCTATCGTGGGCGGGGCCAACATACTCATCGGGACAAAGCCCGGCTTTATCCTCTGCTCAGCCACTTCTATAATTGCAGACTGGGCTTCATCCAAAAGCTGATCAGCATCATCTTTTTGTTCAAAGCTTGAGGAAATGATCTTGGCAGAGGAGAGAATGAGCTGTCTAAAAAGAGATTTTTCTTTAATTATTCGAGCATAGAATTCAACATTTAAACTCTTGGGAACTCCATCCATCAAGGACGAAAGATAAGAAGCCCCACCAATCTCTTCTAGTGAACCTTCTTTTTGAAGCTCTTCACTCAACGTAAGCACATCAACTGGAAGGCCTTTATCCACTAATAATATAATCTTTTCAATAATCTTCCGATTAGTTTCTTTATAAAAATCTTCTGGAGAGATAATGGTAAGCACTGGATTCAAATTTTCATTATTCAAAAGGATCCCCCCTAAAATAGTCTTCTCGGCTTCAAGGCTGTGAGGGGGGGTTTTTTTCAAAAACATTACGTCAAGTTCCACTTTTCTCTCTCTCCGTATAAATTTATTTTTCGGACCTCTTCCTTTCTCCTTCTTGCTCCTTCTTATCTTTCTTCTCTTCCCTCTCTGTCTTCTCCTCTTCGGACCCGGCTTTCTCTTCCTCATCCGAAGGCATCTCTTCTTCTTCCTTTTTCTCCTCCTGCATCTCTTTTTCCTCTTTCTCTTGCACTTCAATCTCTGGCTTTACGCTCTCTCCCTCAACCTCTTCCTGTTTTTCTTCAGGAATTTCCTCTTCTTCCTTCTTCTCTTCCTTCTCTCCTTCGGATTCCCTGCTCTCTGTTTTATCCTCTTTCAACTGCTCATCAGGAGCTTCCGCCTGCTCCTCTTTCTTCTCTTCTGGTAATTCTTCTCCCTTCTTCTGTTCTTCTTCTGGTTCTTCTCTCTCTTCCACCGCTTCTTCCTTCTTTTCTTCCGGAATCCCCTCTTTCTCCTTCTCTTCTTCTATCTCCTCTTCTGGCTTTAAAACCTCTACTTTTATCTCTGCCCTGTCCTCCTGGAAGATTTTAATCGGCACACTGTAGTTGCCCAATCTTTTTATAGGCTCTTCCAACAAAATCTTTTTTTTGTCGATCTCAAAACCCAATTCATGTAGGGCATCCTTAATATCTGAAGAACTTACTGAACCAAAAATCATATCTTTTTCCCCTGATTTTCTCTTAAAGGTCAAGGCAACCTGGTTGATTTTCTGGATAAGCCCTTCGAAAGACTGCCTTTCCTTCTCGAGCCTCTTTTTCAAAGCTCGCCTTTCTATCTCGATCATTTTCATGTTAGACGAAGTGACCTCTAGTGCTAATTTTTTTGGAATTAGATAATTTCTCCCAAATCCTGGAGCTACATCTACAATATCTCCTTTGCTCCCAAGGTTTTCAACATCTTGTTTCAGGATAACTTTCATTTTTCCTCCAATTGCCGCGCTTCTATCTTAACCTTCTATATAGGGAAGCAGTGCCAGTAAACGTGCTCTCTTTATTGCAGTGGATATCTTCCGCTGATGAAAAGCACATGTGCCGGTCATTCGTCTTGGAGAAATCTTTCCTCTTTCAAGAATATACCTCTTCAGTATATCAACGTTTTTGTAATCAATGTCTCTCACATTCCTCTGACAAAAACGGCAGACCTTCCTTCTAGGGGGAAAATACCTCCGGAAACCACCTCTATCACCTCTCTGTTCTCTGGCCATTTTTATTTATCCTCCTTAATCGTTTCAGCGGAGTTTAAATCTTCCTTATCTTCCTCTTTCTTTTCAGCTTTCTCTTCTTCTTTCTCTTCAACTTTTTCTTCTTCCTGAG
>SOIV01000308.1 GCA_004377005.1 Candidatus Aminicenantota bacterium
TATATTTTATTCTATGGCGTTTAAAGGGTTCATCATAAGGGTAAAAAAGGCAAAAAGGCCTTCTGTGGGAAAACTCTTCAAAGTAGCCTTCTTACTTTGTATTCTGTTCTTTGCCTGTTCTATAGGGATATGGCTGGGCGCTTACATGGCCATCAGACAAAATCTTCCCTCTATCTCCATGCTCGAAGAGTTTGAGCCCAACATCATTACCTATATCTACTCTGATGAAGGAGACGTTATCGGAGAATATGCCATAGAAAAAAGGATTGAAATTCCCTATGAAGATATTCCAGAGGTAATAAAAAATGCCATTATTGCTACAGAAGATCCCAGATTTTACAACCACAGAGGATTTGATCTTCGTGGAGCGCTAAGGGCTCTAAGGGAAGATATAAAGACTAAATTAGGAAGAAAATCGAGAAAGCTTCACGGGGGAAGCACCATCAGCCAGCAACTGGCGAGAGATCTCTTCCTCCATCGGAGGCAAACTATTCGCCGTAAATTTAAAGAGGTCCTCCTCGCCCGCCAGATTGAAAAAAAATATTCAAAACATGAAATATTAACAATGTACTGTAATCAGTTTAATCTTGGTCATGGAGCTTATGGAGTTGAAGCCGCCTCACAACTGTACTTTGGAAAGAATGTATCAGGGTTAGCCGTGGAAGAAGCTGCCATGATCGTTGGCATTCTGAGGGGACCTTCCCTTTATTCTCCTTACAGGAATCGAGAAATCACCCAGCGCCGCCGAGACCATGTGATCAGACGGCTGGTAGAAGAGAGATATCTAACAGAAGAAGAGGGTGAAGAAGCCAAGGCGCAGCCGTTCAATGTTATGCCGTTGCGTCGGGGAGATATTAGTTTTGCCGCTTATTTCAAGGAAGAAGTCAGGAAGTATTTAGAAAAGAATTATGGGGCCGATGCTCTTTACAGAAAGGGATTAAAAGTCTATACAACCTTAAATCCAACTTATCAAAGATTTGCTGAGGAAGCACTTCTGAATTGGCTGCCGGTTCTGGATAAAAGACAGGGGTGGAGAGATGATAAACGGAATTTACTGGAGGAAGGCGTAGAAGGCCTTGAAGATCTGGAAAATATCTCGATTGAAGGGTGGCCGCCTGATAGCTGGCTAAAACCTTCCCTTATTGAAGGAGATATCGTTGAGGCTGTTGTTTTATCGGTCACTGGAACAGAGGCTTCGGTTAAAATAAAAGATTATTTGGGGAAGATGAATAATAAAGACATTGGCTGGACAAAGACGAAGAATCTGGCTGGTCTTATCAAGGAAGGAGATTTAATCCTTGTTAAAATCAAGGAAATAGGCGAAGAAAATAAAGAACTTCTTGTCTCTCTTGACCAGGAGCCTCTCATCGAGGGAGCTTTTCTGGCAATCGAGCCCCACACCGGCCAGATAAAAGCCATGGTAGGGGGTAAGTCTTTTAAAAAGAGCAAATGGAACAACGCAACCCAGGCCATGAGGCAGTCAGGATCGTCGATAAAACCCATTCTTTATACTGCAGCCCTCGAGAGTGGATTCACTCCCGCCCACATAATCATTGATGAGCCCACCGAATTTATTGATAAATGGAGAGGAGAACCGTGGTCTCCGGGAAATTATGACCAAAAATACAAGGGGGCTGTCACTGTCCGTAAAGGATTGGAGGAGTCAAGGAATATTGTGACAGCCAAGCTGTTGGAATTCATCTCCCCTCAGAAAGGTGTTGATTACTGCCGGAAGTTCGGGCTCACTTCTACTATCTATCCCTATCTTTCTCTGGCCCTGGGAACATTTGAGGTGCGTTTAATAGAGCTTGTTTCTGCTTTTACTGTTTTTCCCAATAAGGGTATTCGGATAAGGCCCTACTTTTTAACTCGCATTGAGGATAAAGACGGCAACATTCTGGAAGAAAGCAAGATTGAAACGGAGGAAGTGGTTTCTCCTCAGACAGCTTACATGATGACCTATTTGATGCAGGGAATAATCCAGAGAGGAACGGGTAGAGCAGCAAGTTATTTAAAATGGCCTTTGGGCGGGAAAACAGGTACGACTGATGGGTACACTGATGCCTGGTTTGTAGGGTTTTCTCCCTCTCTTTGTGCAGGTGTCTGGGTTGGTCATGATAAACAGATTCCCATAGGAGAAAGGCAGTCAGGAGCTGTGGCAGCCCTTCCGGTATGGAGAGACTTTTTTTATAAAGTTATCAAGGAAAAACAGAGGATTGCCGAGGAAAATGGAGAAGAGTTTGTTATTGATGAAGAATTTGAGGTTCCTCCAAATCTTTCCTTTGTGGAGATTGACAGCAAGACTGGCTTACTTGCATCTCCAGTTTGCCTTTTTACTCTAAGGGAAGTTTTTCTTCCTGGCACCGAGCCAGACAGATTTTGCACCCATGAAGATCACATGATGATTCTTGATTACTATTCAATTAGAAAATAAGCTCCTTAG
>SOIV01000098.1 GCA_004377005.1 Candidatus Aminicenantota bacterium
CTGATGCATAACCCTTTATGATAGAATTCTCTCATGAAAAAAACTAAAGCAGGAAAAAAAATTCCTGCTATTAAAGTTATTCTCCCTATTACATTCGTTCTGATTTTCACTTTTCTATTCACTTATTTATTTTTCCTTCCAAAGCGTCCATCATTTTCTCGCCTGAAAAATGGCAAAGAGTTGAATTACATCTTGATTACTGTCGATACTCTTCGGGCTGATCGTATCCATTGCTACGGGTTCTCCATGATAGACACTCCCTTTATGGACCTTTTCGCTTCTCGAGGTATCAAGTTCGAAAAATGCATTGCTCCGACTCCCCTCACCTTGCCATCCCATACATCCATCCTGACAGGCATGCATCCGACTTTTCATGGAGTACGGGACAATGGAGGATTTCTTGTTTCCCCTGAACTCGCCACGCTTGCCGAGTTCTTTAAAGAAAAAGATTATCAGACATCCGCTTTTGTTGCTGCTTATGTTCTTGATTCCAAATGGGGCTTAAATCAGGGCTTTGATTATTATTTTGATCGGTTCGATTTAAGCAAATACAAAACTATTTCGCTTGGAAATGTTCAGCGCAGGGGCGATGAGGTTATAGATGAAGCTATCACCTGGCTGGATGAGCACAGGCATGAAAAGTTTTTCACGTGGGTTCACCTCTATGATCCCCATACGCCGTATGAACCGCCCTCACCTTTTAAAGAGAAGTATCCCAATAGACCTTACGTGGGAGAAATCGCCTACACAGATTCTCAGTTAGGGAGGTTATGGAATTATCTGGAAGAGAACGGGCTTATTGATAGTACTGTTCTTGTTTTTGCTTCAGACCATGGCGAAAGTCTGGGTGAACACAGGGAAAGCACACACGGGTTTTTTATTTATCAGGAAGGGATTCATGTCCCCCTTATTTTCGTCACACCTTTTGAAAAACTACATGGGATATGTCGGACCAATGTGGTTTCGCTCGTGGATATTATGCCTACTCTTTTAGAAATGGACGGTATTCCAATTCCACCTCAGGTACAAGGAAAAAGCCTTGTTCCTTTGTTTTTTGAAGAGAAGGAGTCAAAAAAGAATTTTGCTTATGCGGAGTCTTTTTATCCACGGTTTCATTATGGTTGGAGTGAATTGAAAAGTATCCAGGAGAAGAGGTTCAAGCTGATTATCGCTCCAGAACTTGAGTTGTATGACCTGGTCAATGACCCCGATGAACGAACCAACCTGGTTTCCACTCATCCTGAAGAAACAAGAAGACTCGTGGGAATAGCCGATCAATTCATTGAAGAATCCAGCCAAGGATCTTTTGAGCTTGACTACCGCCATATCGATGAGGAAGCCCGGCAGAAACTTGCCGCTCTGGGATACATCGGTAGTTTTGCGGATCCATCTTCCCTAAAAGGCAAAAGATTGGCCGATCCTAAGGAAAAAATCGTTGTGTTTAACCAGCTTTCAAAAGCCAAAGAATTGATGCTTAAGGAAGAATTCGAGCAGGCCACGGAGCTAATCAATAAGATTATTGAAGAGGATCCTGACATCATTGATGCTTACTTTACTCTGGGAAACTTGTATTTTAAAATGCGGGAATTCGAGAACGCTTTAAAGAGTTTCTTTCAAGTTCTCGAAAAAAAACCGAGCGATGCTTTCACTGTTATCAACATTGCCAATTCTTACATGGGTCTGGGAGAAATTGATGAGGCAGAGAAGTTTGTTTTGAGCGTCATAGATTCAATGCTTCCAGATTCGCAGGTCTATTTCATCCTTGGAAATATCAAAAATTTAAAAAAGGAATATGAAGAAGCCATTAAATATTATCAGGAATGCATGAAGCTCAATCCTTCCTCGGCTTCAGCCTACAATGCTCTTGGGGGTATTAATGTTGTTCAAGGCAATTTGGATGAAGCAGAAAGGTATCTTCAAAAGGCGTTAGAGCGCAATCCTAAGTTGAGGAAACTTCATTATAATCTCGCTCAACTTTTTGAAAAAAAAGGGGATTTACTCAGAGCGGCAGATGAGTATAAGATTGAGCTTGATTATATCCCTCATAATTTCATGGCAAGTTTCAATCTTTCTCGAGCCTACCGGCTTTTAGAAGAAGTCGAGAAAGAAAAGTTTTATCTTGAGAAAACCTTAGAAATAAATCCCTATTTCCCCATGAGCTATTTTTACCTTGCAAGAATTTACCTGAACCGTGGAGAAAAGCTTGATGAAGCTGTTTCGTTAGTGAAGAAAGGAATAGAGCTGAAACCGGAAAAAAAGGACCTTCCCATGGGCTATTTTCTCTTAGCCGACCTCTACAACCGGTTTGGCAATCAGGCCTTATCGCTGGAGTATGCGCAAAAAGGTAAGCAATTGGTAGAATCAAAGACTCGTAACCGTTAATTCCAAATCTATTCACAAAACCATTTTATCCGTGGTGGCTTA